>JADKKK010000012.1 GCA_016720545.1 Myxococcales bacterium | reverse complement strand
ACCTGCGCACGTACAAGCCGCTTCACCACCAGCACATCCCGGAGATCGCCGGAGACGCTCAGGGGCGCGGGCGCCGCGGACTTGGCGCTCCACTTCGTGCCTGTGAGCGCGCCGCTGTCGCGGGGCATCTTCGTGACGTCGTTCGCGAAGGTGGACGCGTCGGTGCCGAAGGAGGCGATCGCGGAGGCGTTCGCGGCGGCGTACGCGGGGGAGCCTTTCGTGCGCGTGCCGCAGAAGCGGCTGCCCGAGGTCGTCGCGGTGAGCGGCTCCAACTACGCCGAGGTCGCGTTCGAGCACGGCGCGGACACGGCCGGGCTGCGGATCGATGGTGGCTTGCTTCTCCGCGACGGACAACCCTCATCAAGGGCGGCGCCGGGCAGGCCGTTCAGTCGATGAACATCGTGCTCGGGCTCGACGAGAAGACGTCGATCGCGGACCCGGCGGTTTCCCGTGACCGAAGACGATCTCCTCGAGCCGCCGGACGCGCCGTCGTCGCGAACCTCGCGGCGAGGCGTGGCCCCGGGGCTGTACCTGGGAGCTCGGCGAGGTGGCGCCGGGCCGACTGCCCGTGATGCGCGCTCGGCGCCTGGGCGCCCGGTGCCCGTCGTGGTGCACGGCGGCGGTCCCCAGGCGACCGAGCTCCAGAAGGCGCTCGGCCAGAACCCTGAGCATGATCGCCGGGCGGCGCGTCACCGACGAGCCCACCCTCGACGTGATGAAGATGGTCGTGGCGGGCAAGCTCAACGTGGATCTGTGCGCCGCGCTGGTCGCCGCAGGGGCGCTGCCGATCGGGCTCCACGGCGCGAGCGCGTGCGTCGTGCGCGGTCAGAAGCGCCCCGCGGTCGTCGCGGGCGGCGGGCCCGAGCCCATCGATTTCGGGCTCGTGGGCGACGCGTGGTCCGGATGCGGCGAGGAGCTCGTCGCTCCGCTCCTGTCCGGCCGGCTACCGCCCGGTCATCGCGTCTCTCGGCGCGACCGGCGGGGGCAGGTCTTCAACATCAACGCCGACATCGTGGCGAACCGCGTGGCGGTGTTCCTCGACGCGGCCGCGCTCGTGCTCGTGAGCGACGTGCCGGGAGTCCTGGGCGACGTCGAACGATCCGACGCGGATCCGCGGATCACGATGGCGGAGAAGGCCGCGCTCATCAGCGGCGGCACGGTCACGAAGGGGATGATCGTGAAGCTCGAGGAGTCGTTCTCCGCGCTCGTGGCCGGCGTGCGGCGCATCCACGTCGTAGGGCGGCTCGCGCCCACCGATCTGTTCCGCGAGATCGAGACACCAGGCTCGGTGGGCACCGTGCTCTCCGAGGCGTGAGTGACGCTCAGCGGGAGCGCTCGGCGAGCGCCGCGCGGAGCCTCGCGAGCTCGGCCTCTGCGGCGTCCGCGCGCGCACGCTCGTCGTCGGCGCGCGCCGTTGCTTCGTCGGCGCGCCCCTTCGCTTCCTCGGCGCGAGGCCTTCGCTTCGTCGGCGCGTGCCCGCTCGCGCGCGTCGGGGGTCGCTTTGAGCACTCTCGCCCCGCCGCGTCGTCGGCGCAGGGCGCAGCGCCGCTCTCGGGCGCTGGAGCGCGGGGCGCCCCTCGGCCAGGTACGGCGCGACCACGAACCAGGGCTGCCCAGCACCGCCGGCACGCTGTGTGCGCTCGTTCAGGACCACGCGCCTTCGACCAGATCGCCTTCACCGACTCCCACGCCCGGATGCGCTCGCCCTCCTTCGCGTCCACGTCGAACGTCACGACCTCCAGCACGCCCATCGCCGCGAACCGCTCGAGCTTCTGCGGAGCGTGAGCTTCTCCTCCGTGTCACTCGGGCTCAAAATCTCCACGCACAGCTCCGGCGCGCCCTTCTGCCAGGTCTTCCACGACGTGATCGACTCGCCGGGCACGCCCAGCTTCACGAACCCGTCCGGCGCGCACTTCCGACGAGGGCTCGTCAGTGCTCCCCATCATGCCCACCGCTCAGCGCCAGGCTCAAGCGAGGCCTTTGCAGCGCTCGTGCCGTAAGCGTGAAGCGGCGCGATTCGCGGGGGCGACGAAGCCGGGTGGGTGCCGTCACGGACGTCGCGAGGCGTGTCCGCGGCCGAACGATTCCGGTCGAGGCGCGCGAACGAGGTGTCCTCGCGCGATGGGCCCTTCCGGAGGTGCTTCACGCCCCCACCAAGGCTGACGAGACCGGTGCGAACTGCACGATATCTCGCGCCGCGACTCTGGAGGGCCGAGCTTCCGCCTCACTTCTTCGCGCCCGCGCTGCCGCCGCGCTCGCCGAGGCGCTCGCCTTGACGTCGACCGAGACGCCCACGTTCCGCCTCCGATGCTCGCGCGCGTCGACGCCCTGAAGGGAGCCGCGAAGCAGTTCGTGAGGCGACCCGTGACCATCGCGCCCTGGGCCGCGCCCGCGCTGGCCGCGATGTCCTTGATGCTCGCCTGAACGCCCTCGACGGCGGCCTTGCCGCTCAGCGCGACCTTGGGCGCGGGAGTGTGGCGGGCCGACGGCGAAAAGGAGACGATGGGGAGGTTCTTCTCGATGGTGGCCTTGAAGTCCGCCGCCGCCTTCGCGTCCGCCGCGCCAGTGACCGCCAGACCTGCGCGGGCTGCATCTCGGCCTTGGCGGACACCTTGGCGCGTCGGACTGGCCTTGCACTCCGCGCTCATCTCCAAGTGGCTTGACCTCGCGGTGCACTTCGGCGCCTTCATCTCGGCCCGAGCATCGAGCCGCCGCAGTGCACCTTCGCACTTCGGGCGGCCGCCTTGAGCTTGCAGCTGCCGCCGCACGTTCCCTCACCCGCCCCCCACGCTCGCGTCGCACTTGCCGTCGCGGGTGCCCGCGCACGCCGCGCCCTTCTCGAGTCCTGCCGTGCCGTACCGCTGCAGTTGCCGGAGCAGCTTCGCCTTCGTGGCCGCCTCATGCCGCCGCGCACTCGCCGTCGCTGGCGCCCGCCTCGGCCGAGATCTTGAACTCCTTGGCGAAGTCGAGGCTCGTGAGGGCCTCGACCGTGAGGTCGGGGCAGCTCCCCGCGGCGGCGATATCGCCGAGAGGCCCGGGGACCTTCGGGATGGCGCCGCAGTCCATGAGCAGCGGGCTCAAGATCATCCCGAACACGATGGGCAAAGAAAGTGTGCGCCCGAGCTTCATTGAATCCTCTTTCATCGCGCGGCCGACCCTGGCCACAGCATTTGAACGGGCGGTCTAGCATGGCGCGCGCTCGCGTTGAAAGGGCCGACTCGCGCCCCCCATGAAGAGACGCCCACGCTCCCCCTCCTGGGGCCCCGGGGACTATTGACTTTCGTTCAATAGAACCTACCCTGACGCCCATGAGCGAGCCGACGCCACTCCCCACCCATGAGCACGAGGCGCTTCACCGCCCCGCCTCCGCCGACGAACCGCCCGCCCCGCCGAAGACCGATGGCGCGGGCGCGCGCGTCGCGCGGTCGGGCCCGCGACAGCTCGCGGTGCTCATCCTCGGCTCGGGGTTCTCGGGGCTCGGCCTCGCCATGCAGCTGAAGGCGGCCGGCATCCACGACTTTCTGGTGCTCGAGCGCGCGGCGCGGCTCGGTGGGACGTGGCGCGACAACCACTACCCGGGGTGCGCGTGCGACGTGCCCTCGCACCTCTACTCGTTCGCCTCGGAGCCGAACCCGCGGTGGAGCCGCGCGTACTCTCCGCACGACGAGATCCTCCGCTACCTCGAGGGCTGCGCCGAGCGCCACGGGCTCGGGCCCCACCTCCGGTTTGGCCAGGAGGCGCGCACGGCCACATGGGACGAGGAGGGGCAGCGCTGGGAGGTGGTCACCGCCGCGGGCGACACCTTCCACGCCCGCGTGCTCGTCTCGGGGATCGGCGCGCTCAGCAACCCCACGTACGCGAAGGTGCCGGGCCTCGAGTCCTTCGAGGGCAAGCAGTTTCACTCGGCGACGTGGGACCACGACTACCCGCTGGAGGGCAAGCGCGTGGGCGTCATCGGCACGGGCGCGAGCGCCATCCAGTTCATCCCGCAGATCCAGCCCCGCGTGAGCCACCTCACCGTGTTTCAGCGCACGCCGCCGTGGATCTTGCCGAAACCCGACCGGGCCTTCTCGGAGCTCGAGAAGGTCGCGCTCGAGCGCATCCCTCCCCTGCGCCGGCTCTACCGCGAGGCCATCTACTGGCGCGCCGAGGGCCGCGCGGTGCTCTTCACGCGGGCGCCCTCGCTGATGAAGCTCGCCGCCGCGCTCGGCCGGCGCCACATCCGCAAGAGCTTGCGGAGCCCGCGCCTGCGCGAGATCGTCACGCCGCGGTACGTCCCCGGGTGCAAGCGCATCCTCGTGTCGAATGATTATTACCCCGCGCTCGAGCAAGCCAACGTGGAGGTGGTGACCGACGCGCTCGCCGAGGTCACGCGCACCGGGGTGCGGCTCGCGTCAGGCCGCCCGATCGCCCTCGACGCGCTCATCCACGGCACGGGGTTCACCGTGCAGTCGGCGCTTGGCAGCTTGACCGTGCACGGGCGTGACGGGCGCGAGCTCGGCGCCCAGTGGCGGGCGGACACCTCCGCGTACCGCGGCACCACGGTCGCGGGATATCCGAATCTGTTCACGCTCCTCGGCCCGAACACCGCGCTCGGTCACAGCTCGGTCGTGCTGATGATCGAGGCGCAACTTCGGTATGTGATGTCGTGCCTCGACCACATGGCCCGAGCGGGCGTGACGAGCGTCGACGTGCGACCGGAGGTGCAGCGCGACTACAACGACGCGCTGCAAGATGCGCTCGGCCGCACCGTGTGGGCCTCGGGCTGCGAGAGCTGGTATCTCGACGCGCGCGGCAAGAACACCACGATTTACCCGGGGTTCACGTTCACGTTTCGGCGCGAGACGGCCACGTTTCGCCCCGAAGAGTACGCGGTGAGACGCGGAGTGGCCGCGATCGCGTGAGCGTGCTGGAGGCGTGTCCCGACTCGTCGTGCACGACGGGCCGGGCGGTCCCGCTCAGACCCCGACCGGGTGCCAGACGGTCTTGGTCTCGAGGGTGCGCTCGATGTAGCCGAGCCCCTGCCCGCGGCGGGTGTCGTACCAGAACGCCTCGTCGGGCAGCTCGCGGGTCTTCACGCGCTTGACGCTGCTCGCCGCGTCGCGCTCCAGCGAGGCGCGGAGCGCGGCGTCGGAGCTCCACACGTCGAGCGCGACCACCTCGCGGTGCTTCGCGAGGATGGGGCCGAGCTCGTCGGCGTACCCGGTGAGCACGTTGACCACGCCCCCGGGCAAATCGCTGGTGGCGAGGCACTCGGTGAGCACCACCGCGGTGCGGGGGTCGACGTCGCTCGCGACGACGACGCAGCTGTTGCCGCCCGTGATGACCGGAAGGATCACCGACACGAGCCCGAGCAGCGCGGGCGTGCGGGGCGCGAGCACGCCGACGACGCCCATCGCCTCCGGGAGGCTGAAGCCGAAATGAGGACCGCTCACCGGGTTGTGCGAGGCCACCAGCGCGGAGACCTTGTCGGCGAAGCCGGCGTAGAACACCGCGCGGTCGACCGTGGCGGCGACCTCGCGGGCCGCCTCGCGGGCCGTGGCGCCGGCGCGCATCAGCGAGCCCTCGAGCTCCGGCGCGCGCGACTCGAGCACCTCGGCGAGGCGGTAGAGGATCTGCCCGCGGTTGAACGGGGTGCGGGCCTCCCATTTCTCGTAGGCGCCCTTCGCGACGAGGACCGCGTCGCGCACGTCTTTGCGGGAGCCCCGCGGGATGTTGACCCCCGCCGGATCCGCGTCGCCGACGACGCCCTCGGCCGAGGCCACGCGGAAGTACCGCCCGGACTCGGAGCGCACGAAGGCGCCCCCGACGTACATCTTGTAGGCCTTGGTGATGCGGAGGCGCTCGCCCTCGCCGGCCGTCGCGTCGGCGTCGCCGTCGGGGGCCACCTTCACGAGCGGACCTGCGCCCTTCGCTGGCTTCGCGGCGGACTTCGTCTCTTCGGTTTCGGTTCGAATTTTCATGCCTTGCTCCCTTCGGTCGGGCGGCACAGACACGCCGCTCGCCTGCGGCTCGCTCGCGGGTTCATGGCGACACCGCCTTCGGCCCGGGCCCGCCATATTCCTTCGTTCGCCCCTTCGCGGGGCTCACTTTCCAGGTTCATGCCTTGCTCCCTTCGGTCGGGCGGCACAGACACGCCGCTCGCCTGTGGCTCGCTTGCAGGTTCTTCATCCGTCGAGCTCCACGTAGGCCGAGAGACCTTGCCGGCCGCCCTCGCGGCCGAAGCCGCTCTCTTTGTAGCCGCCGAAGGGCGACGTGGGGTCGAACTTGTTGAAGGTGTTCGCCCAGACGACGCCGGCCTTGAGGCGCGTCGCCATGGCGAAGATCTTGGCGCCCTTGTCGGTCCAGATGCCCGCGGAGAGGCCGTACATGGTGTTGTTCGCCTTCTCGATCGCCTCGTCGGGCGTGCGGAAGGTCATCACGGTGAGCACCGGCCCGAAGATCTCCTCGCGGGCGATGCGGCTCGACTGGCTGGCGCCCGTGAAGAACGTGGGCGGGAAGAAGAAGCCCTTCGACGGGATCGCGCAGGTGCTCTGCACCATGTGCGCCCCCTCCTCCGAGCCGCTCGCCACGAGCGCCCGGATCTTGTCGAGCTGCATCTTCGAGTTGATGGCGCCGACGTCGGTGTTCTTGTCGAGCGGATCGCCGAGCCGCAGGGTCTTGATGCGGTCGCCGAGCTTGCGAACGACGACGTCGTGGACGCTCTCTTCGACGAGCAGGCGGGAGCCGGCGCAGCACACGTGGCCCTGGTTGAAGTAAATGCCGTTGACGATCCCCTCGATAGCCTGGTCGATCGGCGCGTCGGCGAAGACGATGTTCGCGGCCTTGCCCCCGAGCTCGAGCGTGAGGCGCTTCTTCGTGCCGGCGATGGCCGCCTGGATGCGCTTGCCGACGGCCGTGCTGCCTGTGAACGCGACCTTGTCGACGCCCGCGTGCTCGACGAGCGCGGCGCCCGTAGCGCCCGCCCCCGTCACGATGTTCACCACGCCCTCGGGGAGCTCGCACTCCTCGAGGATGCGCGCGAGCAGGAGCGCGGTGAGCGGCGTGGTCTCGGCCGGCTTCAGGACGACGGTGTTGCCGCACGCGAGCGCGGGCGCGAGCTTCCACGCGGCCATGAGCAGCGGGAAGTTCCAGGGGATGACCTGGCCCGCGACGCCGAGCGGCCGCGCCTTGCGGCCGTGGAAGGCGTAGTCGAGCTTGTCGGCCCAGCCCGCGTGATAGAAGAAGTGGGCCGCCGCGAGCGGGATGTCGACGTCGCGCGACTCCTTGATCGGCTTGCCGCCGTCCATCGTCTCGACGATCGCGAGCTCGCGCGCCTTCTCCTGAATCGCGCGCGCGATACGGAAGATGTATTTCGCGCGCTCCTCGGGGCGCATCTTCGACCACACGGTGTCGTAGGCGCGCCGCGCCGCGGCGACCGCGAGGTCGACGTCCTCGGCGTTGGCCTCCGCCACCTCCGCGAGCGTCTCTTCGGTGCTCGGGCTGATGGTGGGGAAATAGCGGCCGCTCTTGGGCGCCACCCATTTGCCGCCGATGAAGAGCTCGTAGCGGCTCTGCAGGCGCACGTGATCGGTCGACTCGAGCGAGGGCGCGTACTCCCACGCCTTGCCGAAATCGAGGGCCAGATCCCGCGCGCTCGCGCGCTCGAGCCCGCGCTCAGGCTCGGATTGGCTACGCTCCGCCTTGTCGCCGGTCACGCTCTTCATGCTCACTGGGTACGCTCCATCGCGCTACGCGTTCGAGGCCTCGCGGCCGTGGGGGCTCCCGACGTCCCGGGGCAGCCGAATCGTCTCTTGAGTCCGCGGTCTCGGGCTCAGTCTTTCGAGAAGTCCTCGGCGGCCTGGTAGTTGCCAGTCCGCTCCTTCTCCAGCTGCATGAGCACGTCGTTCAGGAGCGCGCTCGCGCCGAAGCGGAACAGGGTGGGGTCGAGCCACGCGTCGCCGAGGGTCTCTTTCACCACCACCAGATACTGGAGCGACTGCTTCGCGGTGCGGACGCCACCCGCCGGCTTCATGCCGATCTTCTGGCCGGTCGCGTAGTAGTGATCGCGAATGGTCTCGAGCATCACCAGCGTGACCCCGAGGGTGGCGGCCGGCTGGACCTTGCCGGTGGAGGTCTTGATGAAGTCGCCGCCCGCGGCGATGCCGATCTCGCTCGCCTTGCGCACCATGTCGTAGGTGCCAAGCTCGCCGGTCTCGAGGATGACCTTGAGGTGCGCGGGACCGCAGGCGTCCTTCGTGCGCGCGATCTCGTCGAACACCTTGCCGTAGTCGCCCGCGAGCATGGCGCCACGGTCGATGACCATGTCGATCTCGTCGGCGCCGAACTCGACCGCGCGGCGCACGTCGTCGAGCTTCACCTCGATGGGGGAGAGGCCGCTCGGGAAGGCGGTCGCCACGCTGGCGACGAGCACCCCCGAGTCCCCGAGGGCCGCCTTCGCGACGCGCACCATGTTCGGGTAGACGCAGATGGCGGCGCACGGACCGAGGCTCGGGTCGGAGTCGAGCGGGCGCATCGCTTTGTTGCAGAGCGCACGCACCTTGCCGGGCGTGTCTTTGCCCTCGAGGGTGGTGAGGTCCATCATTCGAATGGCCAGCTTCAGCCCGGCGACCTTCGCCCCCTTCTTGAGAGAGCGCTTCGCCAGCGACGCGACGCGCTCCTCGACCGCGACCTGATCCACCGGGGGCGGCGCGAAGAGCGGGTTGTGGCGCGCGGCGCGCGGGGCGTCCGCGGCGTAGGCAGCGAGCGCGGATCTCTCGGGAGCTTGACCGTTCGATTTCACGCCGGGAACGTACCATGGCCACGCCGCGCGCATCTACAAACGGGATCGAGCTGCGACGGGGCGGTTTCGCCTCGCCTACTCGGCGGAGCTTCCCGCCGAGCCGGCCGGGTCGACCGCCGTCCCGCAGGCATCGCTCGAAGAGGCGGGCGTCGGCGGTCGGAGCAGCGCGCCCCACCCCGCGATCGCCTCGGCGACGGCGCGGAAGCCCTTGCCCGCCGGCGTGAGCTGGTACTCCACGCGGTGCGGTGGACCGGGGAGCACCCGCCGCTCGACCAGACCCGCCGCCTCGAGCTCCTTCAACCGCAGCGAGAGCATGCGATCGCCGATCGCGCGGAGGCGCTCGCCGATCTCGCCGAAGCGCAGAGGGCCCCCCTCGAGCGTGGCGATGACGAGCCCGTTCCAGGGGCGCGCGAGGATGTCCATCGCGGCTTGAAACATGGGACAGAGGTGGTCGCAGCTCCGCTTCATCGCGCCACAAACACTATGCGACGCGCGGCCGAAAAGGGAAGGTCACGGGCCGAGGCGCGCGCCGACGACGCGCTCCCCGCGCCCGTCAGCGCTTCGTCGCTTCGTCGGTTCGTCGTCGCCGATTTTGGCCGCGGTCGGGCCGCCCGACCGAGTCTGACCGTGCGTGAGCTTGCTGCGCGTCACGCAATCCCCCCGTCTCCCCGGAGAATACGGTCGACGCGTCGAGCGATGAAGCGCGGGCCAGAAACACGACGAGGCCCGACCTCCGGGAGGAGATCGAGCCACTGTGCGTGAGCGGAGTGGAGCGCGGGGCTCAGGCCTTCGGCGGGGCGGCGTCCATCTTCGCCCGCTTGCGGCGACGACGGGCGGCCTCGGCCTGCTTCTTGCGGCGCTTCACGCTCGGCTTCATGTAGTGGCGGCGCATCTTGAGCTCACGGAGCACACCCTCGGAGGCGAGCTTGCGCTTGAGCATCTTGATGGCGCGCTCGATTCCGCGGTCGCTCACGACCACCTCGAGCGGCTTGCACTGAATCGCGTCACTCGGCATCTTGCGGGGATCCTTCAAAAGGAAAGAGAGAGGGGGAGCCACGCTCCCTGACGGAGGGCGGGAGTTATCACGGGAAGGAACCCGATGCCAACGGTGTTTCTACAAAGATTCGTTTCGACCGCGGTCGATCCGTGAGAATCATCCCCGCCGCCCGCGCATCCCCTTACGTCGCTCAGCCTGCTTTGCCTCATGAATCCCGCGCAGACGCCCCCGTACCCGCCCCCGCCGTGCCCGCCTCACGTCCAAGGTGACCCCGCGCGGGAGAGCGCCGCCGGGCGCCATGGCGCCTGATCTCGCGCCGGGTACGGCCGTCGGGCCCTACCTCGTGGAGGCGCTCCTCGGGCGCGGTGGCATGGGCGTCGTGTACAGCGCCACCGACGCGCGCCTCGAGCGGCGGATCGCGCTCAAGGTGGTCGCGAAGAGCGACGGCGACGACCGCGAAGGCTACGAGGGCCGCTTCGTCCGCGAGGCGCGCGCGGTCGCGGCGTTGAATCACCCGAACGTCGTCGCGATCTTCGACGTGGGCGAGACGCCAGAGCTCCTGTATTTCGCGATGGAATACGTCGACGGGCAGAACCTGCGGGCCAAGATCGGCGCGCGCGACGTCTCGCTCGAGGAGCGGCTCCGTTGGCTCACCGACGTGGCCCGGGCGCTCCACGCCGCGCACCAGGCCGGCGTGGTCCATCGGGACGTGAAGCCCGAGAACGTCATGATCCGGGCGGACGGGCTCGTGAAGGTGCTGGACTTCGGGATCGCGCGCCGCACCGTGGCGATCGCGCCGGGGGTCGAGCACGTCACCGGGGACGACCACGTCACGGGCACGCCGCTCTACATGGCCCCGGAGCAGCTCCGCGGGGAGGCGCTCGACGCGCGCAGCGACCAGTTCGCCTGGGGCATCGTCGCGTACGAGCTGCTCTCGGGCGTGCGCCCATTCTCTGATGCGACGGAGGGCTACGCGCTCGTCGCCTCGATCCTCACCGACATCGCCACGCCGCTGCGTGAGCGAGCGCCCGACGTGCCGGAGCAGGTCGCGATCGTCGTGCACACCGCGCTCGCCAAGGCCCCCGAGCGTCGCCTCCCGTCGATGGGCGAGGTGGCCAGCGAGCTCGCGGCGCACGGCGGGCAGCGCTCGACCCGGCCCACGTCATGGTCCGGCGCGCAGGCCGTGATCGACGGGCAACGGCACGAGCCCGCGGCGTTCGCCGAGACGACCCGCGTGCCCACCACCCAAGACGCCTCGGCGCGCGCGCCGGAGGTGCCCCCTAAGCCACGCCGCAAGATGGCGATAGGACTAGGCATTTCGCTCGTCCTCGCGTTCGTCGCCGCGCTCGTCGTCTCGCGACGGCCGCGCCCCGCGCGCCCCCTCCCCGAGCGCGCCCTCTGCGCCGTCCCGGAGGCTCACGCGGAGCTCAAGGCGGCCCGCGTGCACCTGCGCGACGGCGCCGAGTCCGAGGCCGTCCGCGAGCTTCGTCGTGCCGTGGAGCTCGACGACGAGTGCGGCGCGGCCCACCTCGAGCTCGCCCTGCGGCTCGCGCCGCACGATCCCCAAGAGGGCCTCCGGCACTACCGCAGCGCGTTCCACACGCGTGAGCGGCTCACGGGCCGGGACCTCGCCGTACTCGACGCGAGCGAGCCGTTCGTCCGCGCGCGCCCCGACCTGGCCGAGTGGGAGACGCGCCTCACCGGGGCGGTGTACCAACACCCCAAAGACGCCGAGCTCCGCGTCTGGCTCGGGACGGCCCGCGCTCGCCAGCTCGACCTCGAGGGGGCCAAGGCCGCGTTCGAAGCGGCGACCCGGCTCGACGTGGGCTACGCGCCCGCGTGGGCCGGCCTCGCGTCGGTCGAGCACCGCCTGGGCGATCGCACCGCCGCGCTGGGCGCGGTCGCCGCGTGCCTCGAGCGATCCCCGGTCGCGAGCGTGTGCCTCGGCACGCGCTACGAGCTCCGCGCGACCGCGGGCGAGTGCAGCCAAGCCCGCGACGACGCGATGGCGTGGACGGGGCTCGACCCGTCGTCCCCCGATCCCCAGCGCGCGCTGGCGGCGGCGCTCTTCGCGGTGGACGCGCCACGCCCCGCCGTCGAGGCCGCGCTGCTCCGGCGCTGGACCCTCCTGCCGCCACCCGAACGGCACCTCGAGACGCTCGACCGACTCGACCTCGCCATCGTCGACGGGAGGTTCGGGGAGGGCCTCGCGCTCGCCGACACCCTGGAGCGCGCCCTGCCCCCGGACGCGGATCTCACCGAGCACGCGGCGGTCGCCATGACGCGCGTGACCCTGCTGACCGAGACGGGCGACCCCAAAGGCGCGGGCGGCGTGGCGAAGTCGTTCCGCGATCGCATGCTCGCCTACGCCCCCAACCGCCTCGCGCCCGACCCGAGCATAGGCTTCATCGAGCCCATGTTCCGCGCCGGAATCCTGAGCAGCGCCGACCTCGAGCGGCTCCGCGCCACCTGGCAGGCGGACGAGATCGTGCGGACTCGCGCGACCGACCCGGGCGTGCTCAGCCAGCAGCGCGCGCGCCTCGCCTGGCTCCGCTGGGCGCTCGTGTACGGCTCGTTCGCCGAGACCCGCGAGGAGGCCGTCGCCGCGAAGGCGCTCATGCCCACGATCTCGGAGCCCCCCCTCGCCCAGCGCTCGCTGCGGTTCGACTTCGCCGCAGGAAAGGTGCTGGCGCTCTCCGGCGACACGAGCCACGCCGTCGATCACCTAAGGAGGGTGACCGACGCCTGCTTCGGGCTCTCCGAGCCGCAGCTCCGCGTGCGAGCGCACTACTACCTTGGGCTCGCGATGGAAGGGAGTGGCGACAAAGCCGGCGCCGCCAAAGCCTACCGCTTCGTCGTGACCCAGTGGGGTGACGCGCGCCCCCGCTCCGTGACCGCCGAGAAAGCGAAGGCCCGACTCTCCGCGATGGGAGGCCGGGCCAAAGAGTGAGCACTTGCCTCGAGTGGTCGAACCACGAGCAGGGCGGGGGCGAGCAGGGCGTGGCGCGGCTGGCTCCGCCCCAATCTCGCCGCGTCGCCTTACTTCTTCTTGCCGCCGCCCTTGGCGAAATACACCGTCGCGCGCTTCTCGCCCTCTTTGCTCAGGCGCTTGGACTTGAGGCCCTCGGCGAGGGGGCGCGGCATCTCGTTCGACGCGAGGCCGAGCTCGGCGCGGATGTCCTCCGAGCGGAGGCCGTCGGGCTTGCGCTGGAGGAGCGCCACGATCGAGTCGACGACGCCCTGAATGTCCTCGGGCGAGCGGCGCGTGAGGCGGCGACGCGGGGCCTTGCGGTTGCCCTTGGGGGCAGCGGCGGGCGCGGCGGCAGGGGCGGCGACGGGAGCGGCGGCTGCCGGGGCCTTGGCGGCCTTGGCGGCCTTGGCGGCCTTCGCGCGCCCGGCGGGGGCCTTGGCGGCCTTGGCGGCCTTGGCGGGCTTCGCGGCGGGCGCGGTCTGCCCCACGAGCTCGTCGAGAGACGCGCTCCGAATCGCTCGCAGTACCGCCGAGGCGAACTCGGTCGAGAGGCTTTCCAACGTGCTCTTGAGTGTGCTCATTCTCGTTCTTTTCCTTTTGGCTCTGCGCGGGCGCGCGCAGGTCGTGGCCGTGCCGAAGGAGGGACTCGAACCCTCACGAGGGGTTGCCTCGGCGGATTTTGAATCCGCTGCGTCTGCCATTCCGCCACTTCGGCCGTGCGCGCGATACGCGGGTACGCGGGTACGCGACTACGCGATTACGCGACTCGTCGTCGCGATAGACCTATTGACACATGGCCTATGCCGAACGCAATACCCAAATAAGGAAAATTAGTAGCGCGACCGTCACCACCAGCCCGGCGACCGCGGCGATCACGCGTCGCGGCGCCCGAGCGCTCGCCGCCTGCTCGAGGTGGGTCTCGAGGTGGGTATTGGGCGGTCGAGGTGGGTAGGACGAAGACGCGCCCGAGCGCTCCGACGCGGGCAGGGCCGGGCCGGAGAAGCCCGGGGGCGGCGCCGCGAGCCAGAGGTCGACCTTCGGCGGGGGGGGCAGACTGGGCATGTTCTGCATCAGGAGCGAGGTGTCCTCGGTCTGAAGGGGCGGCGGCGCGGAGGCCCGACTCGCCCGGTTCGTGCGGTCGAACCAGTCCACCGCGTGCTGCTGCTCGGCGGCGAACAGGACCTGCATGACCTCGGCGACGGAGTCGCGCCCGACGCCCTGGCCGCAGTCGCGCACGAACACGTCGAGGTCGGTCGCGAGCGCCTGCGCGCTGCCGTATCGATGCTCTCGTTCTCGGGCGAGGCACTTCGACACGATGGCCCACAACCTCGGCGGATACCCGTCCACGAGGGTGGTGGCGTCGGGGACCTCGCAGCGATTCACCCTCATGAGGGTGTCGATATCGTCGCGCCCTTTGAAGAGGCGGCGGTCGACGGTGACCTCCCAGAGAGCCACGCCGAGCGCGAAAATGTCGGCCCGACGGTCGAGCTTGGCCCCGGTCACCTGCTCCGGCGCGAGATACGAGAGCTTGCCCTTCAAGACGCCAGCGGCCGTCTGCGACACGCGATTGGCGGCCTTGGCGAGACCAAAGTCGATAACCTTCACGTCACCCTCGTAGGTGACGAACAGGTTCGACTGGTTCACGTCCCTGTGCACGAGGTCGAGCGACGAGCCGTCGTCCCCCCGGAGCTCGTGGGCATGGTGGAGCCCGTCGGCCGCCCGCGCCGCGATCCAGGCCGCAAGATCGTAGCGCAGGCGAAGCCCGCGCTCGCGGCAGGACTGCCACACCTTCCACAACGACTGCCCCGACAGGACCTCCATGGCGAGGAAGAGGCGCCCGTCCACCGCGCCCGACTCCTCGACCCGTACGACGTTGGGGTGGAGCATTTTGGTCGCGACCCGCGCCTCGTCGGCGAACATGTGGGCGAACTCGGGGTTGAGCGCGAACTCCTCGCGTATGACCTTGAGCGCGACGGGCAGCAGCCGGCCGTCGGGCCCCTCTCGGTGGGCGAGATACACGTTGGCCATTCCCCCTTCGCCAATCTGGGCGACGACCGCATAGGGTCCGATGTTCTTGGGAAGGTCGGGGGAGGAGGAGGACATCGCAAAGGGCCGGCGCGGACAAGCCGAGCCGCATGCTATCAAAGAATGGGTCGCGGTGGAGAGCCGGTGTAACCTCTCCCGCATGCCGTGCTCCGCGCTCCCCGCCGCGTCCCCCGCTGCCCTCGCCGCGCGTGCTCCCCACGCCGCGCGCTCCCCCGTGGCGTCGATCGTCGCGCCCGTCATCGCAGCTGCCCTCTGCTTGAGCTCATCGGGCTGCAAAGACCACGCGAAGGAGAGCGAGGCGCGGGCCCGCGAGCACGCCCAGGAGCTCGCGACCTTGGTCGAGAAGGATGTGGCGGAGGTGGAGCGGGGCCTCCCCGAGGGGGCGAAGCGGCTCGCCACGATCTTCGCCAAGGAGGAGCCGAACAAGAACCTCCCCGCCGTGCGCGCGGGGCTGCAGAAGGTGCGTCGCGACGTGCCCGACCTGCTCCTCGCCAAGTCGACCTTCTTCGCGCTCGCCGACGAAGCGGGGATCGCGATTCGGAACGATCTCGAGCAGGACGCCATGGCGGGCCAGAACCTCTTCGGGATTTTCCCCGGCCTCGCCGGGGGGAAGAGCGGCTACGTGTCGACGACTGGCGCGTTCCCGGGCCCCCCGGGGAAGGCGGGGCCCGACAAGGACTGGCTGGCGGCGACCCCCGTAAAGCGGACCGACGGCTCGACGCTGGGCGTGTTCGTGACCGGGTGGACGTTCCGGCGTTTCGCGCTGCATCTCTCGGAGACGCTCAAGCACGATCTCCAAGAGCGGCTGATGGCGAGCGACCAGAAGGGCAAGATGCCGGTGCTCTACGTGGGTGTCTTCGACAAGTCGGGCGTCTACGGCGCGCCACAGACCCCGAGCACGAACGAGAAGGCGCTGGCCGACATCGACCTCGTCGGCAAGACGGCGGCGGGGCCCTCGTCAGGGAGCTTGGTCCTCACCGATCGCCCGTTCGGCTGGGCGGCCGTCCGAACCCCCAAGCTCGGCGCGGACGTCGGCGTCTTCGTCCTTCGAAGCGAGATCTAGCGGCGCGGGTGCGGCGCGCCCGAGGCGCCCGAAGGTGTGGAGGCCGACGAGCGCGACGAGCCACCCCGCCAACGTCAGCCCACCGCCCACGACGCGATGCACAGTGCCCGCGATCAGCACCCCGGCGAAGCTACCGCAGGCGCCGGCGACGAGCCACGCGCGGGCGCGGACCTCGGCTCGGGCAGAATTCATCCACGCGACGGTAGCCGAAGACGCGACCGCTTTGCTAAGCGCGTTCGGCGATGGCACGTTTCGCAGCGGTCGATCTAGGCTCGAACGCCCTGCGCCTTCGGGTGGTGGAGGCGCAGTCGGCGTCCGCCCCGACGAAGGGCGCGACGCTTCCCCGCGCGGGGGGGGGAGGAGGGGAGCTTGCGCCCGCCTTCCGCGAGCTGACGAGCCTGCGGGTGCCCGTCCGCCTCGGCGCGGAGGTGTTCGTGACGGGCCGGCTGACCGCCCAGTCGATAAGTCAGACGTGTGCTGCCCTCCGCGATTTCCGCCAGGCGATGAGCCAGGCCGGGGTCGACGCCTACCGCGCGACCGCGACCAGCGCGGTGCGTGAGGCCGAGAACGGCGCGACCCTCGTGGAGCGGGCGCGCCGCGAGGCGGGGGTCGAGCTCGAGATCATCGAGGGCATCGAGGAGGCGCGCCTCATTCAGCTCGCGGTGGTGCGACGGCTGGCGCTCGAGGCGCGACGCGCGCTGCTCGTCGACGTGGGCGGGGGTTCGACCGAGCTCACCGTGCTCGACGATGGTCAGTCGACCTTCTCCATGTCGCTCCCGCTCGGCACCGTGCGGATGCTCGAGACCTACTTGAAGGGCGCGGTCATCGTCGACGACGTGCGCAGCCGCCTCCTCGAAGAGGGCATCGACCGCGCGCTGGCGGAGGCCCTCCCCCAGCTCAAGAAGACCTCGTTCGATCTCGTGATCGGCACTGGCGGAAACGTCGAGACGCTCGCCGAGCTCTGCCCCGTGAAGGGCGGGCACCTGGGCTTCCCCAAGGCGATCGACGTGACGCTCGCGCGGCAGCTCCGGGGCAAGCTCTTCGGCATGCCGGCGGCCGAGCGCCAGCGGCTCTACGCGCTGCGGCCGGACCGCGCCGACACCATCGTGCCCGCCGTCAGCATCTTCCTGCGTGTCGCCGAGCTGTTCTACCAAGGCGCGATCGTGGCGCCCGGCGTCGGGCTGAAGGAAGGGATCCTCATCGAGCTCGTCGACCGCCATTTCGACGCGTGGGACGAGGAGGCGGAGGCCTCGCGCCTGCTCGCCGGCTGCACGCGGCTCGGGCAGCGCTACCACTTCGACGAGGGCCACGCGCACGCCGTCGACCGCCTCGCCTCGCAGCTGTTCGACGACCTGTGGGACCTCCACGGCCTCCGCGCGCGAGACCGGGTGCTCCTGCGAGCCGCGGCGATCCTCCACGACATCGGCGACTACGTCCGCTACGACGGGCACCACAAGCACAGCTACTACCTGATCCAACAATCCGACATCATGGGACTTTCCCCCATCGAGCGCGCGATCGTGGCGAACGTGGCGCGCTACCATCGCAAGAGCCTGCCCGATCCGGCTCATCCGAATTTCCGCGACCTCGACAAGGACGCCCGCGCCAAGGTCCGAGGCCTCGCGGCCATCCTGCGGGTCGCGGACGCGCTCGACCGCGAGCACCTCGGCCGGGTCGAGGGCGTGCGCGGCGAGGTCGACGAGCCGCGGCGGCGCCTGGTGCTCCACCTGCGCGGCGAGGCGGACCGTTCGCTGGAGGAGTGGACCGTGCGCCAGAAGGGCGATCTGCTCCGAGAGGAGTTTGGCCTCGACGTGGTGCTGTCTCCCGCGCGCTCCGAGCTCCCCGAGCGCGGCGAGCCGCCGCGCGCCAAGTGACCCACGGAGGGGCAAGAGACAAAAGGGCTCCTCGCTCCACGGGTTTTGCTAGCCTCGGCCTGCCCATGATGCGCTCGCGGCCGTGCCCGTTGACCTCGCTCGCCTCGCTCGCCTCGCTCGCCACGCTTGCAGTCGCGTGCTCGATCGTCGCGGGGTGCGCCGACGCCGTGCCCGACCCGAAGGGCGCGGTGGACGAGTACCGTCGCGCGGCCGAGCGTGGCGACGGCGACGCGCTCTACGCCATGCTCACGGAGGGCGGTCAACGCGAGCGGAGCCGCGAGGACATCAAGCGCACCGTCGCCGAGCAGCGGGGCGAGCTCGCTGAGCGGGGGAAGCTGCTCGCGGCCACCGACACGCGGGTGGAGGCCGTGGCGCGGCTCCGGTTCGACGACGGGGAGGAGGCCACGCTCGACCTGCGTCAAGGCCGCTTCCAGGTCACGGCGTCGAGCGCGCTCCCCGGCGGCGCACGCACGCCAGAGCAGGCGCTGGTCGGGCTCCGCCACGTGCTCGCGCGCCGCAGCTACGCCGGGCTGATGCGGGTGCTCTCGCCGAGCACGCGCGCGGCGGTGGAGAACGACCTGCGCTCGCTGGTCGTCGGGCTCGAGCGCCCGGAGGCCCTCGACGTGCGCGCAAAGGGCGACGTCGCGACGGTGCTCGTCCCGGGCGGCCACCACGTGCGCCTCCGGCGAGAGGCGGGTATTTGGCGCGTCGATGACTTCGACTGACGGCCGCGCGCGACGCACCACGAGGCTCGTCGCGCTGTGCGTCGCGAGCGCGGGCGCGCTCGTGTGCGCGCTCCCTCGACCGGCGCAGGGCTTCGGCGATCGTGGGGCGTTCGACCCTCGCACCCTCGTCGCCGGAGGCGTCACCCGGGCCCCTCGCCCGACCGCCGCGGCGCGGTGGTCGTGGGAGCTCATCCGGCGCACGAGCGCGCCTGCGCGCTTGCAGCCAACGAGCGTCCGCGCGGACGGCAGTGAGCTGCCCAACGCGCCGTTCGCCGTGTGGAGCGGCGACGTCGCGGCCGACCCCCTGACGGCGGCCGAGCTGTCGGGCCTCCGACGCTACTTCGCGCTGGGCGGCGTGCTCCTCGTGGACGACGCGGGCGTCAACGACGCCGGAGAGCCCGGTCCCTTCGGGCGCACGGCCCGCCGCGAGCTCTCGCGCGTCCTCCCGGACTCCGCGCGGATTTCACTCGGCCCGGAGCACGTGCTCTTCCGCTCGTACTACCTGCTCCGGCGCGCCGAAGGCCGCGTCCTCGGCCCGAAGAACGTCGAGGCGATCGTGCGCGGCGGGCAAGCTCAAGTGATCTTCCTGTCGCACGACCTCGGCGGCGCGCTCGCGCGCGGCGTGACGGGAGCGTGGGAGCACCCCGTGGTGCCCAACGGCGACGGTCAGCGCGAGCACGCCGTGCGCCTCGCGGTGAACATCGCGATGTACGTCCTGTGCTCGAACTACAAGGACGATCAGGTGCATGCGCCGTTCCTGATGCGGCGGCGCGCGCTCGTCGGCGGGCCGCCTTGACCCAGACGGTCACGCGCCTCGCCGTCGCGCAGGATCTCCCGACCTGGGCGCCCTACGTGGCCATCGCGCTGGGCGTGGCGTCGGTGGCGCTGCTCGCTCTAGAGGTGGCGCGCGGAGAGCGCGGACGCCGGCTGCTGGTCGCGGCGACGGGCTCGCTAGCCGCGGCGGCGCTGGTGCTCGCGGTGGTGCGCCCCGTGCGGGTGGCCGCGAACGAGAGCGCCGTCGGGCCTCGGGTCGTGGTGCTCGCCGACACATCGCGCTCGCTCGCGCTCACCGACGACGGGGCCTCCCGCGCGGTCGCGAGGGACCGCGCCATCGACGCCGTGCGGCGAGCCGCGCCCGGCGCCCGACTCACCGTGCAGGGGTTCGGCGAGGGCCCGCCGGCGACGCTCGCGCCGGGAGTTGCTTCCGCGAACCGCTCCGACCTGCGCGCGGCGCTGTCCGCGCTCGCCGAGTCCGCGGACGAACGCCCCGCCGCGGTCGTGGTCGTCTCGGACGGGCGCCTCGACGACCCCCCGGAAGACGCCTCCATCGAGGCGCTGCGCGCGCTGCTCCCCGACGCCCGGATCCACACGGTAGCGACGACCGCCCGCGTCCCGCGCGACGCGAGCGTCCGGCGCGTGTCCGCCGCTGGCGCGGTGGCGCACGTACCGCTCCCTCTTACGGTCGAGGTCGGGTGCGCCGGCGGGCTCGCGTGCTCGGAGCTCACGGTGGTCGCGCGCGAGCTCCGGGACGACGGTCCCCCCGCGCTGCTCGCGTCGGGAGTCGCGAAGGTGCGCGACGGGAAGGCCCGGCTCGACCTCACCGTCACCTTCGATCGCGCGGGCCCCCGCGTGCTCGAGCTCTCGATCGCGGCGCCCGACGGCGACGAAATCCCCGAGAACGACAGGCGGTTTCTCACCTTCAACGTCGCGCGAGAGCGCATCCGCGTCCTCCACGTCGCGGGGCGGCCCACGAACGACGTGCGCGCGCTCCGCCAGTGGCTGAAGAGCGACGCCTCGGTCGATCTCGTCGCCTTCTTCATCCTCAGAACCCCCACCGACGACACCAACGCGCGGAACGACGAGCTCGCCCTCATCCCCTTCCCCGTCGACGAGCTCTTCAGTGAGCACCTCCCCTCGTTCGACGCCGTCGTCCTGCAAGACTTCGACGCGGAGCCGTCCGGGTCGTACAACATGGCGCGCCACCTGCCGGCGCTGGCCAAGTACGTGCGCGCGGGCGGGGGCGTGGTCATGGTCGGCGGCCCCAACTCGTTCGTCGCGGGCGGCTACGCCGACACACCGCTCGCCGAGGTCCTGCCCGTCTTGCTCGACGGCGCCTCCGGGGCGACCTCGGCCGACACGACGCGCCTCGTTCCCCGATACACGGAGACGGGCCGCGACGCGCCTCTGCTCGCTCCGCTGCGGAAGCTCCTGGGCGACGAGCTGCCCGAGATGCCCGGGGCCAACGTGCTGGGCGACGTGCGGCCCGGCTCGGTGACGCTCCTCGAGCACCCCACCCGCACCACGCGGTCGGGCGCGAAGATGCCGCTCTTGGCCGTGGGCGAGCAGGGCGACGGGCGCACCGTGGCGCTAGGGCTCGACGGGGCGTGGCTGCTCCAGTTCTCCGAGCTAGGCGCTCGCACCGCGGGGCGGGGCTACGGCGCGCTTTGGGACGGCCTGCTCGGCTGGCTCATGCGGGATCCGCGCTTCGAGCCGGCGCACTTCCAGCTCGCCGCGGCGTGCGTCGCGGGGGTGCCCGCGGTCCTCCGCGTGCACGCCCCGCCGGGGGCGAAGGGGGCGCTGGTGGTCGACGTCACGAAGCTGGGCGCGAACGAGCCTCCGGTCCGCGTGGCGCTCCCCAACGGGGCGTCCGCGCGCGAGCTCACGCTGCCACGCCTGGGGAGCGGCGGGTACACGGCGCGCGCTCGTGTGGGCAATTCTCCTACCACTCGCCTCGATTTCGCTTGCGAGGCGGGCGGAGAAGAGTGGGCGGACTCTCGCCCCGATCCGGAGCGCCTCCGGCGTCTCGCTGAGGCGACCGGCGGCACGTTCTTCGGCGCGGGGGAAGTGAAGTCCTTGCCGCTGCCACCACCCACCGTCGTCGCCACCGAGCGGCATGTGACGCCGGTCGCGCCGCCGTGGGCGTGGACGCTCCTCGCGGCCGCGACCCTGGGGATCAGCTGGATCACGCGCCGGCGCAGCGGTCTGCGCTGAGGATCGACTTGCGTGTCGAATTGCGCGGGTCGCGCGGAACGCCTGCTACCATCCCTGCGGTGAAGTCTCGCCTCGCGCTGCGCCGCCTCGCGCTCGTGTTCGCGCTCGCCGTCGCCGCGACGTCTGCGCCGCTCACCGCCCGCGCGCTCGTGTGGCCCGACGTCCCCGAGCGGGTCGAGCGGGACCTCGCCTCCACCGACATCGATACGCGGCGCCTCGCGGCGCGCGAGCTGCTCTCGCTAGGCAAGGGGCGCGCCGAGCCGCTGATTCTTAGGGCGCTCGAGGACACCGATCTCGAGGTGCGTCTGCTCGCGGCCCGCGCCGCGATCGCGAGGCGCCTCCCAGAAGCGACGGAGCTCCTCCTCGCTTGGCTGGGCGAGCGGGATCCAAGAGCGCGGCTGGCGGCCTGCGAGATCGCGAAGGTGGCGCCGAGCCCGCGAGCGGTGCCGCAGCTCGCGCGCGCCCTCGGCGACGCGGACGCGCAGGTGCGCGGCGCGGCAGCCGACGCGCTCGGCGCGCAGGGGAGCCCCGACGCCGTCGCCCCGCTGCTCGGGAAGCTCGACGATCCGAGCCCGCCTGCACGTGTGCAGATTGCACACGCGTTGGCCCGGCTCGGTGACCGGCGCGCGGTGGTGCCCCTCGTCGGGAAGGTCCAAGACTCGGTGCCCGAGGTGCGGCAGGCGGTCGCGCGCGGGCTCGGCTTGCTCGGTGATCCGCGGGCCGTGCAAGCGCTCGTCATCGCCCTTCGCGACGTGAACGACGGCGTCCGCATCGAGGCGCTCGGGGCGCTCGGAGCGCTCCGCGCAGACGCCGCGGTCAACGCGATAGCGTCGCTCCTCCCGAGCCGCACCACGGCCCTGCGAACCGCCGCCTTCGAGGCGCTCGGACGCATCGGGAGCCCCACGGCGATCGCCGCGCTCGTCGCGCAGCTTGGAGTGGGCGACGACGCCGCGATCACGCTCGAGCGCACGGCGGTCCGCGACGCGCTCGTCGTGGCGGCGGCCGGCGGTGCGTCGACGACCGAGGCTGTCCTGCTCCCGCTGCTGGAGCGGGCGTCCGGCCCGGCCGTCGCCACGAGCGCCGCGGTCGTGCTCGGGGAGCTCCGCGCCAAGACCTCGGAGCGTGCGCTGCACGCGGCCCTCCGCCGCGGGACCGTACCGCTCGCGTCGGCGCTGCGCGCCCTCGCGGGCTGCGGGACCAGCGCCTCGATCCCCGTGGTGCTCGAGTTCATCGACGACGAGAACCCGCTCGCGCGAGGGGAGGCGATCGCGACGGCGGCGCTCCTGCTCGACCCCGACCGACCGGACGGGCGCGCGGTGGAGCCGCTCGCCGCGGCGCTGCGTGGAGGCCGACTGCAGCCCGCGGAGCGCGTCGCGGTCGTCCAGTTGCTCGGACGAACCGGCGCGCCGAGGGCGGCCCCCGTGCTCCTGCCCATGGTCGACGGCAAGGACACGCCCTTACGCGTGGCCGCGCTCGACGCCCTCGCGTCGGTCGGTCCCGCGGCGGCGACGGCCAGGCTGCCCGGCGGAAAGACGGCCGAGGTCGCGCTGGTCGAGGCGCTCGACGACCGCTCGCCGGAGGTCCGCGCGCACGCCGGGCTCGCGATGGCGCGCGTGGGCGGCGACCCAGGCCGCGAGCTGCTGCTGGCGCGCCTCGAAGGTAGCGCCGAGACCGATCGTTTCGCGGTCTTCCATGCGCTCGCGGGCATCCTCGAGCGTGCCCCTTCGGAGCCCGCGGTCGCGAGGCTTGAGCGCGCGCTCGAGCTCGCGGCGGGCCCGGAGCGCGACGCCCTGCTCGACGTGCTCGCGCGCGCGCCGGTAGCCTCGGCGACCGCCGTGGTGATCGCCCAAACGCGGCCGGGCCGACCACCCGACGATCGCCGCGCCGCGGTCGCCGCGCTGGCGCTGCGGGCGCGCACGTCCCCCTCGGCGCGCGCCGCCGTCATCGCCGGGCTCGCGGATCCGTCGCAGGACGTCCGCGCCGAGGCGGCGTGGGCGGTCGGCTCGCTCGGTGACGGGGCGCACCTCGCGGCGCTGGGCGCGCTCGCAGCGTCACCCCACTCCGACGCGGCCACGAACGCGACCGCGGCGCTCGGTCGCATCGCCGCCAGCGACAAGGGCAGCGCGGCGAGGGCGGCCCCTCTCTTGTGCGCGCGCCTCGACGACGCGCGGGCGTACGTACGCGCCAACGCGCTCACGGGGCTCGCGCTCGCCGGCCTCACCTGCCGAGACGCAGCCCGTGCCCGCAAGCTCCTCGCCACCGACCCCGACGAGGACGCGCGCGAGGCCGCCGCGCGGACGCTCGCGGGCGCACGCGGCGCCGACGAGCGCGCGGCGCTCGAGCGTTGCGCCTCCGAGGAGCGCAGCGGCGCGGTCGCGGCGCGGTGCAGAGAGTCGCTCGGCGCGAGCCCCCCGGCGGACGCTGCCCGCCCCACCGCGAGCGGCGGGAAGCCCGCCGCGGTCACCGTCTACGTGGGTCAGACCGGCAGCACGACGCCGCGCCCGCTCGCCGCGTTCGTGCTGAAGTACTCCGCGGGCTGGCTCCGGGCGGGCCTCGCAGACCGACGTGGCGCGCTGCTCGACCCCGCGACCACGCCGGGCTGGCTGGAGCTGCGAAGGCCCTCCACCTCGTCCACGTGGGCGCGGTAGCGCATGCGCCGCCGCCGCCGGAGGCACCTGGCGCGCCCGAGCCCATGGAGGGCATCCTCGAGCGCGCAGGGGAAGACCGCTTCTCGCGGGTGCGCCCACCATTCCCTTCGTCCAAGTGGGTGCAGGCGGTCGGGCCGCGGATCGCCGACCGCACGAGGCCCCTCCGGCTCGAGGGCGGCGAGCTGCTGGTGCTGGTCGCCACGAGCGTTTGGTCAAGTGAATTGACCATGCTGGCCGCCGATGTCGTGGCGCGCCTGAGCGCGCTGGGCGTGGGCGTCGCGCGGCTCCGCTTCCGCGTGGGCGCGGTCGAGCTCGAGCGCCCACCCGAGCGGCGAGCGCGGCGCAAGGTGCCCGCGGCCGTCGCGCTTCCCGCGGCGCTCGAGCGCGTCGTCCGATCGCTCGAAGACGACGAGCTCATGGGCGCGATCCGCCGGGCCGCCGAGGCCAACCTGGCGTGGCAGACAGGGCGAGAGACGGGGCCTAGCCGCGAATCGAGCGCGCCCGTCGCTCCAAGCCTTCCAGCCTTTGAAGGAGGAAACGATCGGCCGGCCCGAGCGACGACGAGCGATCCTGAATCTGGGCCACGTAGTCGCGCAGGCGGCCGAGGTCGACCGCCGTGACCTTTCCCATCGCGTTGTAGAGCTCGTCGATGACCGCGGCGGGGGGCGGCCGGTTCTGCGCGGCGTAGAGCTCCACCACGTAGTCGGCCCATCCGCCCTTGCCGGTCGACGTCGCCAACCGCGCCGAGAACTTCGCGGCCTGATCCACGAGCGAGACGGGCAGCGGACGGCCCGCGCGGCACGACTCGATGACGTCGGCCAGCACCGAGGCCAGCAGGCGCTCGGCCTCCCCCGCCCTCCCGAGGGCGAGCGCCTTCTCGGCGACGCTGCCGAGCAGCTTGAACTGGTCGACCCGGCGCACCATGCTCGGCTCGGCGTCGTCGTAACGCGGCGGCATCTGAATGCCGGAGCTCGGCGTCATGCGCGACACTGTGTTCTTCGCCGCCGGCGAGCGCGCCGAGGGCCCCCCATCCCGGGTCGCGAGCAGCGTGAGCTCCTGCGAGCCGATGAGGACCCGATCGCCGACCTGCAGCTCCACCGTGCCCTCGACGCGAGCACCGTTCACGATCACGCCATTGCGGCTGCCGAGGTCTTCGACCTTCACCACCGCGTCCGCCACGTGAAAGACCGCATGCCGACGGGACACCAGCGGATCGTCGAGCGACAGCTGGCAGGTGCCGCTTCGCCCGACCGCGAACTGCCCCTCGGTCAGCTCGACGTCATGCTGGAGGTACCGCAGTCGGAACTTCACCCGGCCCTCCGTCGACTCGACGCGCGGCGTGCCCGTCCCAAGCGGGGCCCGGCACCTCGCATAGAGAGGCTCGGGTCGCGCTGCGCACGGGGGGGCCAGCGCGGATCATCAGCGGGGCGGCGCTCGAGCATTCGGGTTCCGACGCCCACGTTTACCCCCGATGCGCCAGACGCGGCAAGAGACCGTCCATCCGCGCCGCGAACGCGCCGCGGGACGCGAGGCGCGATCCCGGTGGGAGCGCGACGGGGCTCAGGGGAGCTTCGAGACGGCCGTCTGGGCGAAGGGATCCTCCTCCCGGCCCTGGGTGAGGAGCTCGAGCCGCGTGAGCACCGAGGTCTCGTCGAGCGAGAGCTCCTCGGCGCGGGCCCTATGGTGCTCGACCAGCGCCGCGATCGGCGCCTCGAGCTCGGGGAAGCGCCCGTGAAGCTGCTGGAACCAGCCGAGCACCTCGGAGGTCGGCACGAACGAGAGGCTCTCGCACACTGACGCCGCCCACACCGCCCACGCGCCGTCGCGCGACAGGAAGCTCGTCCGAAGCGCCGCCACGAGCAGCAGCGAGATCTGCCCGCGGCTCACCCGCTCTCCGCGGTTCAGGGCCTCTTCGAGCTGCTCGCGCGCCCGGCCTAGGATACGGGCGGCGTCGTCCAGGCGCCCCATCGAGAGCGCCCGCTCGAGCACCTGGAGCTGAAGCTCGAACGTCCACGCCGACTCGCTCTGGGCGACGTCGGTCTGTGTGTCGAGCTCTTCCGGCACGGCCCCACAGGTGGGGCATGCCCCGGCCTCGCGGGAATACGGCATGTGGCACGAGTGGCAATGCTGCAGGAAGCCCGTGGTCTTCGAGGGCTCGGGCGCCCGCCCGGGGTCGGCGGTGAAGAGCAGGTCCTGCGTGCCGATGCGTACGCGATCGCCGTGGTGGAGCTCATGGGAGCCCTTGATCGGCGTGCCGTTCACCTTGACGCCGTTGCGGCTCCCAAGGTCGAAGATGAACACCGAATCGTCGACCTCGATGCGCGCGTGCTGCCGAGAGACGAGCGCGTCCTCGATCGTCACGTGGCAGTCGTAGCTGCGCCCAATGAGCGTCGTCCCGCGTGGGAGGTCGAACTCCTGAAGCTGCAGTCGCAGTCGGTAGCGCACCAAACCTCCAGACACGTGAGTCAGGCGTCGATGGGCCGCGCGCCCGCCGGGGCCGAGAAGCCCGTGGTCACCTTCACGGACGCCTTCGGGGCGACCTTCGCCACGACGGGCTCGATGAGCCGCTCGCGGGTCATCTGCGCGCCAGGGCACCCGGCGCACGTCCCCGTGAGGTGGACGTGGACGAGCTCCGCGGACGCGCTGACGAGGTACACGCGGCCCCCGTCCGCGTGGACCAAGGGCACGACCAGATCGCGACAGGAGGCCACGAGTTTCTCTTCCACGTCATCCACGGTACCAGATTGGCGACACCGTTCCGGAATTTACGACTCCGCCGCGCCTACTTCTTCTTGGGCGCGGTCTTCGGCGGAGCCTTCTTCGGATCCTTCGGATCCTTGGAGGGATCTTTCTCGGGTGCGGCGTTTGGGTCCACGCGGTTGCCGCCGGTCACGGCCGCGATCGTGGGGTCGATCGCCATGGGGTTGGCCTCCTTCACGCCGCGGAGGCTGCCCAGGTTGCCGAGGGTGGTCAGCTCTTCGAGGGCGACGCCCGTGAGCCCCTCGCCCGCGCGATCGACGAGGCGCATGTGCGACACGTTGTCGCGCCAGTCGACGTGGGTCTGTGTGCGCCCCTTGTCGGGCTCCGGCGCGAGGATGCGACCGCGCACGCCGAGCTTGCCGTTCATCATGTTGACCGCGTCTGCGAAGGTCTTGCCCATCGTGCCGGTCGCGAACGGCACGGCGTCGTAGATCTTCCACAAGCGGTTATTGATGAAGAAGAAATACCGTGTCTTTCCGTCGCGCTGGAGCTGCAGCAGCGCCTCCTGGTTGCGGTACGTGTACTCGGGCCGGAGCCCGGACGCGTCGTAGCCCGTGGGCGTGATGCCGAACTCGACCCAGGTGCGCTCGAACGCGCGCATCGAGCTGTCGCGCTCCTGCTCCAGCGCCTTCATTTGCGGGCCGACCGAGGCCGTCGCGAGCCGCTTGTCGAAGTCCTTCCACAGGATGCCGCCGACCGAAGTGTGGGCCTTGACGACCTCCTCCTTCGACATGCCCCAGTGCAGCCCGCCGTCGAGCAGCGCCGCGACGCCAGGGGCCGCCGGGGCCTCGCCTGCCGCCCCCGCGATGGGACCGCTGGTGCCGCCGCCGCCGCCCGAGCGGCCGGCCATCGCCGGGCCAGGCACGTCGATGGAGCCCGGAGCCGACGGGGTGGCCGCGGCGCTACCGGAGGCGGCCGGGTCCGGCGTCGCGGCCGGATCGCCGTCGGCCGAAGCCGCGGGCTTAGGCGGCGTGCACGCCGGGAGCGCGACGGCGATCGCCAGCGCCCAGATGGAGGCGCGGGACCGGCTCATGGCGCCCTGGACCGCGCCCTCGATTCGCCGTGACGTGCCCTGATGCTTGGAAACATTCATCGCGACCACTCTCCTCGGACGGAATCGTACCATTCGCGTCCGATGGCTGGAAGCGCCTCCGTGACCGCCCGTCACCCCAATGAGCTAAAATATTTCGGCAGCGCCGGCGTCGCGTCCTGTACGCTGCTCCGCGTGATGGCCCCGAGGATCTTCTCCCGCGCCGCGGCGGCGCGCACCTTGGCGGCGCTCGCGCTCGTCAGCCTCGGCGTCGCGGGCTGCGCCGGCACGCCGCCACCGCGACCGCTGGCGAGCTACACCGCCCATTTCGCGACGCTCTTCGACGACGGGATCGACGGCGCCGCCGTGGGTTTCGCTGGCGAGAGCAAGTCGTATCGGCCGAGGGCCGATACGCTGTTTCGGGCCCGGGTCGACGCCGCCGACGGCGTCGTGCGGCTCAAGGTCGTGACGGTCGGCGCGAAGGAAGACGCGGGAGGCACCAGCTACATCCTCACTTGCCGCGTCGAGCAGAAGCTCGGCGGCGCGCACGCGCCTTCGGGCGCCATCGACCTCCGGGTGCCGGGCAGCGCCCCCTCCTCCGGGATCCTGCGGAGCCTCAGCGAGAGCCTGGTCGGCATGCACTTCGTGGCGTTCCTGCGCGAGTTCATCCGGCCCGACGGCGTGAAGGAGACGCACTTCCACTTTGCGCCCGACACCCCCGCCGTGGTGGACGCCGCGACCAACCCGACCGGGCTCGTCGACTGGGCGACACCCATCAAGAAGTAGCCTACGGCTGAGCTTCGTCCACGCGCGCAGCCCTCGCGTTCCGAAGCGCCCGTGGTAGAAGGCCGCGTGGCTATCGAACTAAAAAACGCTCGCGAGATCGAGCAGCTCCGCGTGGCGTGCCAGATGGCCGCCGAGACCCTCATGCTCGTCGGTGAGCAACTGCGCGTCGGCATGACCACGGCCGACATCGACGCCATCGTTCACGAGGACACCCTCAAGCGGGGCGCCTACCCGGCACCGCTCAAGTACCGTGGCTTCCCGAAGAGCGTGTGTACCTCGGTGAACGACGTGGTGTGTCACGGCATCCCAGGGACCGAAGTGCTGCGCGACGGCGACATCGTGAACGTCGACGTCACCACGCTCTACAAGGGCTTCTACGGCGACACGTCGGCGACGTTCTATCTCGGCACGCCCAGCGCAGAAGCTCGGCTCGTCACCGAGGTCGCCCGCAAGAGCCTCGAGCTCGCGATCGCCGAAGTGCATGAGGGCGCGCGCCTGGGCGACATCGGGGCCGCGATCCAGGAGTACGCGGAGGCGCAGGGCTGCAGCGTCGTGCGCGACTTCGTCGGCCACGGCATTGGGCGGAAGTTTCACGAGGATCCGCAGGTGAAGCACTACGGCAAGCGCGGCACCGGCGAGCGCCTCAAGGTGGGCATGACGTTCACGATCGAGCCGATGGTGAACCTCGGCCGGTGGGAGGTGAAGGTCGACCCGCGCGACAAGTGGACCGCCCGCACGGTCGACGGGAAGCTCTCCGCGCAGTTCGAGCACACGCTGGCCGTCACGAAGGACGGCGTCGACGTGCTCACGAAGCGGCCGAAGCCTCTCCGCATGTCGGAGAACGTCTCCCTCGTGTTCGCCTGACCCGCGCGGACGCGCTCGCGCGCCGGCGCTCAGCCGTCCTTCGCGGCCAGCAGCTCGCGGGCCGCCTTGCGCGCGGCGTCCCCCACCTTGACCCCGCCGATCATCCTCGCGAGCTCCGCGACGCGCTCGCTCTCGGAGAGCCGGCGTACGCGGCTGACCGTACGCTCGCCCTCCTCGCTCTTGTCGACGACGAAGTGAGTGTCGGCGAGCGCGGCGATCTGCGGGAGGTGAGTGATGCACAGCACCTGGCGGTGCCGTGAGACCTCCGCGATGCTTCGCCCGATCACCTCGGCCACCGCGCCGCTCACGCCGGCGTCGACCTCGTCGAACACGTAGAGCCCCGCGGGCCCTTTCTCCGCGAGCACCCGCTTCAGCGCGAGCAGCGCGCGAGACAGCTCGCCGCCGCTCGCGATGCGCCGCAGCGGCTTCGGGTCCTCGCCCTTGTTCGGGGCGATGAGGAACTCGACGCGATCGACCCCGTTCTCCGTGAGGCGCGCGCCGTCGACCACGAGCGCGTCGCTCTGGCCCGGGTGGATGGGCGCGACGTCGACCGACACGCGCGCGCGGCCCATCCCGAGCTGCCCGAGCTCGCGGCCCACCGCGTCGGCGAGCTTCTCGGCCGCCGCCCGGCGCTTCTTGGAGAGAGCGCGCGCGGCGGCGCCGATCGCGGCCAGCCGAGCGTCGCGATCCGCCTCGAGCGCGACGACGCGCTCCTGCCCCGAGGCCATCGCCTCGAGCTCGCGGCCGAGCTCCTGTCGGTAGGCGAGCAGCTCCTGCGTGCTGGGGCCGTGCTTGCGCAGCAGCTTCTGCAGGCGAAAATAGCGCTCGTCGAGCTCCGCGAGGCGCTCGGGGTTCTCCTCGACCGACTCGGCGTAGCGAGAGACCTGGCGGGCCGCGTCGGAGAGCTCCGCGAGCGCCGCGTCCACTGCCCGCGCCACCGGCGCCAGGCTCGGGTCGAGCGACGCCGCTTGCTCGAGATCGGACACGATGCGCCCGAGCCGATCACAAATCGCTTCGTCGCCGTCGTAGAGCCGCTCCGCGGCGCCGCGGGTCGCGACGACGAGCCGCTCGGCGTGGCGCAGCCGGGCCCGCTCGGACTCGAGCGCGTGCTCCTCGCCGACGCTCGGATCGAGCTCGTCGATCTCTCGAGCTTGGAACGCGAGGAAATCTTCGCGTTCGCCCCGGCTCCGCTCGGTCGCGCGGGTCGACTCGAGCGTCCGCACGACGTCGGCGAGCTTCGCATAGTCGACGCGGAGCTCGGAGCGTGCGTCGTCGAGCCGCCCGAACGCGTCGAGGTACTCGAGGTGGCTCGCCGGGTCGGTGAGGCTGACGCTCTCGTGCTGGGAGGCGATGTCGCAGAGATCCTTCGCGAGCTCCGCGAGCTGCGCAGCGGTGGAGAGGCGACCGTTCAGGAACGCCCGGCTCCTCCCTTCGGCCTGCACCACGCGCCGCACGACGAGCTCGCCGTCACAGGGAATGCCCGCCTGGGCGAGCCGCTCGAGCGCGCGGGAACCGGGCTGCAGCTCGAAGCGCGCCTCGACCTCCGTCTCTTTCTCTCCCGTGCGCACCACGTCCGCGCTCGCGCGACCCCCAAGCACGAGGCCGAGCGCGTCGACGAGCATCGACTTGCCGGCGCCGGTCTCGCCCGTGAGCACGTTGAAGCCCTCCGCGAACTCGACGGAGAGCCGATCGATGAGCACGAGGTTCTGGATCGACAGCTCGAGAAGCATGGGGGTCGGTACCGCGCCTCGGAGGGGTTGTCGACGGGATTGCGCGCACACTCACACACACACCCACACGCAGACGCGGGCGCCCTGAGCCCATGGTCCGGCCAGGGCTGACCACGGGTGCTCGCAAACCATGGATAAGACTTGGATTTCAGGCGTCATTCTTGACGTTTTAGGTCACAGTTCGTTAGGGTTCGCGCGCCCAGACCCACGAGAGTTGGGCGCACGCGCGGAGCACCGGGCGGGGCGTGACGATCGGAGCACCATGGCCGCCAAGACCGCCAAGACCCCGCCCAAGAAGCGTGGACACATCGCGCCTCCCGAGGCGCCGAAGCCCCTTACCATCGAGGAGCGGGCCCAGAGGCTCGACCAGCGCTTGCAGGCCGCCGATCCCGAGTTTCAGCGCCAGTACCTGGAGGCGCTCGACATGTCGTGGATTTACCACGACAGCGCGCTCGAGGGGACCGTCTACACCCAAGAAGAGCTGCGAATGGCGCTCGACCCTTCGGCGGTGCTCGTGGCGGAGTCGAGCCTTCAGCCCATCTGCGAAGAGATCCGGCGCCACCGGGAGGCGCTCGAGTATGTGCGGGACTTCGCGCTGCGCAAGCGGCTCCCGGTCACGCTCGACGTCGTGAAGAAGATCTACCTGATCTTCCACCCCGAAGAGGGCGACATCAAGACGGTCCGATACCGCAAGGACGTCCCGCAGCACCGCCTCTACTTCCACGAGTACGCGCCGCCGGAGAAGATCCCCGCGAAGGTGCGGCAGGTCGTCGACTGGCTGAACGACCCCGAGACGCGCAAAGCTCGGGGGCCGCTGCGCATCGCCGCGCGCGCGCACTACGACCTGCTGCGGGTGTTCCCCTTCGCCACCGACAGCGGGAAGGTCGCGCGGTTGCTGCTGAATCTGCTGCTGCTGCGCGCGGGGTACCCGCCGTCGATCGTTCACTCGACCGAGCGGCAGCGGTACTACGAGGCGCTGAAGGGCTCGAGCACCGCGATGAGTCAGATCGTCCTCGAAGCGGTGGAGAACAACCTCGCGTCAGTGGAGAAGCTCCTCGACAGCTACGAGGCGCGGCGACGGTAGCAAGAGCGCCGAACCGACTCATCCGCTCGGCTTTTCGCGAATTCGCGTCGCCGTGCTTCGTCGCTCTTCCTCGGCTGGGAGCGGTAGGGCTCGGGGGGTCTCGCCTCGGTGATCGTGTTCGTTGGCGGGCGCTGAGCCCTCGCGGACCGAGCCCAGCGCTCCGCCGCTGCGCGCTTGCGCCAAGAAGTGGAAGCCGGGGCCTCTCTCTTGCTAGGGTGCGCGCGACCCGGCCGGCGCTCGGCGGGCACCAGCAAGAGGCGTAAGGAACCGATGGCTAGCGCGCTCGACGCGTCCGTGACGCTCGAAGACGTCCTCACCGTGGTGGCGGCCAAGCGCGTGCCTCTGGCGCCGGAGCTCGCCGGCTACCTGGTGCTGGAAATCGCGGACGGCGCCGACCCCACGGGAGGCGCTGTCGAGCCGCGTTCGGTGTTCATCGGTGACGAGGGCAGCGTCGCCGTCGTGCGCGCGCGACGGACCGAGCCTTCGGCGCAGGACGCCGAGGTCTCCGCGAGGAGCCTCCTCGCACGCCTGCTCGAGGCCGGTGGCTCCACGACCCCCGCGCTCACGGCGACCGCGCGACGACGCTCCACGGGCGGGCTTCGCGCCCTCGCCACGGAGATCGAGTCTGCGCTCATCCCCGTCAACCGCTCCGCCGGACGGCGCGCGCTGGCGCGGCTCGCCCGCGAGGTCAAGCGCGTGACCCAGGGCGTGGGGCGCAACGCGACGGCGTCGCCGGTCGCGCGACGCGAGGAGCCTCGCGCCGACGCGCCCCAGCCCGCGGCCCGCGAGCCCGCGGCGACCCACGACCGCTGGGACGAGCCCGCGACCGCGCTTCCCCTCGGGCCGGCCGACACTCCTGCGCCAGCCCCAACGAGCCCCGCGGCGACCGCCCGGGACCCCTCTGCGGCGCAGCCCGAGGGCACCGCCGATGGCCCGGCTCGCACGCGAGCGCCAGCGGAGGCTGCGGCCGACCCGCTAGCCGACGAGCCGTTCTACGAGCTCCCACTGCCAGCCGTCGAGGTGTTCCGCTCCTCGGCGCCGCCGCCGTCGCCGAGCTACCTCGTCCCGGCCCTCGCGGCCCCGCCGGTCCCCGTGGTCGTGGCTCCGCCGGTCGCCTCTGTCGCCGCCGCACCCCCTGCGCCGGTCGAGCCCGCGCCCGATCCGCCCCCTGCCCCCGGTCTCCCCGTCGTCGCGCCATCCGCCACGGGGTCTGCGCCGGTTGTAACGCCCCCACCGCCCGCGGTCGTCGCGCCTCCCCCTCCGCTCGTCGCGCCTCCCCCTCCGGTCGTCGCGCAGCCCCCTCCGGTCGTCGCGCAGCCCCCTCCGGTCGTCGCGCAGCCCCCTCCGCTCGTCGCGCAGCCCCCTCCGCTCGTCGCGCCTCCCGTCCCGGTCGTGGCGCAGCCCCCTCCGGTCGTCGCGCCTCCCCCTCCGGTCGTCGCGCCTCCCCCTCCGGTCGTCGCGCCTCCCCCTCCGGGCGTCGCGCAGCCCCCTCCGGTCGTCGCGCCTCCCCCTCCGGTCGTCGCGCCGCCCCCTCCGGGCGTCGCGCCTCCCCCTCCGGTCGTCGTCGCGCAGCTCCCTCCGGCCGCGGCGGCCCCTGCGCCGCCCGAGACCCCGCCTCCGGCGCTTACGCCTCCCGCCGCCGTCGTCGCGCCGCCCGCCCCAGCCATCGTCGCGCCGCCCGTGACGCCGCCTGCGCCACCCGTGGCCCCGCCCGCGCCCGTCGTCGCGCCACCGGCTCGCCCCGTCCCCCCCGCGGCCCAGCCGCGCCCCCCCACGGCGACGGCCCCCGCGGTGCCGGCCCGACCCGTCGAGGCGGCGCCCGCGGTCGCGGCGCTGCCCGCCGTCACAGCCCCCGCTCGTGTCGAGCCCGCTCCTGCCCTCCCCCTCGAGCCGGAGCCGTCGCCCGAACGGCCCCCCGCGGCGCACCTCGCCACGCCGCGGAACCTCACGCCCCCTCCCGCGCGGCCGGTGGCGCTCCCGAAGCCCGCGTTCGAGGGCGACGACGTCGACGCGCTCCTGGCCGTGTTCGAGATCTCGAGCCGCAAAGATGACCGCGGCGTGTCGGCCGACCTGCGCGGCCTCGTGGACGTCGCGCTCACCCCGCCACCCCCGACCGCGGAGGAGCTCGCCGCGTTTCAGCGCCCCCGCGGCGCGGTCGCCCTCGACCCGCCGCTCGGGGCGGAGGTGGAGCCCACGCTGCGCCCCGGAGACGTCGCGCCCGTCGCTCGCGCGGCCGCCCCGGCTCCGGAGCACACGCCGCCCCCGGGCGAGCTCGAGACCCCGCCTCCCCCTCGAGGAACGCCCCACGACGAGTCGCGCACCCCCGCTCCCGTCGACGTCGGTTTGCGCACCCCTGCCCCGGTCGACATTCATTCACTTACCCCCGCCCCCCCCAGCGGTGACGGGCCGTTCCGCCGGACCCGAACGAGGCGACCCATGTCGTCGGGGCGACACGAGCCGCGGCGCCTGGCCTCCGTCGCGCTGCCCGAGCCGAGCGCCCCGCCTCCGTCGGCGCGGGAGGGCGATCGCGACCTCGACCGCGATCGCGACCTCGAGCCACGCGACGCGCGACCTCGCGCGACCTCACGCGATCGCGACTACCGCCCGCGCGACGACCGCGACGACGGCCGCGACCTCGACCGCGACGGCCGCGACCTCGACCGCGACGGCCGCGACCTCGACCGCTACCGCGCTCGGGACCGCGACGTGCGCGAGGAACGCGGGTACGACGACGACGTGCCGCGCTCGCGCCGAGACCGGCCCCGCGAGCCCCGCGCAAGGGAGGATCGCGACGACCGGGACGAGGCGCCTCGGAGTGAGCGCCTCCGGGCCCCGCGCCTCCCCGCGGAACCGAGCTACAGCCCGCCCCGCGCGCCGAGGACGAGCTTCGCGTTGGTCGCAGGCGCGCTCCTCGCGGTGCTCGGCGTCTCGGCGGCCATCTACGCGCGACACCCCGAGTTCTTCGGCGGATCGCGCGGCGGGCCGACCGCGGCGCCCTCATCCGCGCCGACGCCGCAGCCGGGCGTGCCTTCCGGAGCGCGCTGCAAGGCGTCCGTCGTCGTCACCGACGTGCCGGCGGGCGCCGAGGTCCTCTGGCGTGTTGGGCGAGCACCGACGGACGCCGAGCGCCTCCCTGTCGGGCGCCTCGAGTTCGTCGCGACCGCAGAGGGCTTCGCGCCCAAGCGCGCGGTCGTTCCCGCGGGGGTCGCGTGGGACACCGGCCCCGACGGCAAGCCGCGCTTCGAGCTGGCGGTCCAGCTCGATCCGACGAAGAAGCCTGGTGCGGACGAACCGTGGCCGCCGGGCGAGACCGGCGCCCCCGTAGGCGGCACCGGGGCTCCGGGCACGGTGCACCTCGTGACGACCCCTCGCGGCGCCGAGGTGTGGCTGCTCATGGGGCTTGGCCCAGAGGCGCGCATCGATCAGCTCGCCTGCAGCGCCGACGTGGACGTCCTGGTGGCGGGCCCTGGCACGTCGCGCAGGCGCCTCCGGGCGCCAGCCGACGCGCTGTCCGCTGCACCCGTCGACGGCGCGCAGACCCACGCCCTTCGGCTCTCCGCAAAGTAGCGACCCTGCCCCGCAGGGCCGAGGCGACCGCGGGCCGAGTGGACGGGCGTGACGGGCGCGGTGCAGCCGCGGGGGGACCCGACGACGCGGCCCCGCCACGTCCCCAGCACGTTCCGATTGACGCGAGGCGAGCTCATCGTCGATCGTTGGCCGCGAGGAACATTTCTATGCACGAACAGCAAATCGCCATCGTCAAGGGGCTCGTCCCCGTCGCCTGGGCCGACGGAGACTTCGGTGAGAAGGAGCGCGAAGCGATCGGAGGGCTCCTGGCCGCGTACGGCGCAAGCGAGGAAGAGAAGAAGGCGCTCTTCGACTACGCCGGCGAGAAGCGAACCCTCGACGACATCAACCTCCAAGACCTCTCCGCGAGCGATCGCCGCGTGCTGCTCCAGACCGCTGTGGTCATCAGCTTCGTCGACGGCGAGCAGAGCATCGAGGAGTCGACGATGCTCGTCGAGCTCGCGTCGCGCCTCCGCATCCCGGACGAGGAGGCCAAGACTGTCATCTCGGAGGCCGCCGCGCGCGCCAAGCAGCACCTCGGCCTCCTGTAGAAAAGCCACCGCCCGTACCGCGCGGTCCGCGAGCGTCACGGCGAAGCCGAAGACGCGCCGGGCGCGCGGTGCGAACGGCGAGCCCCCGCGGCGGCGGCTCGCGCACGCGAAGCTCAGGGCTTCGGCGGGCGGCTCTCGCGCGGACGCGCCGACTCAATCTCTTTGAGGAGCGCGCTTGGGCTGACGGGGAGCGTGTAGAAGCCCGTGCACCCGGCGTCCCGCGCGAGCGTGCGCAGATCGTCGTCGGCGCTCGAGGCGAGCAGGAGGATCGGGGTCGCCCGTGTGTCGTTGCGCGCGCGGAGGCGTCGGCAGAGCTCCACGCCGTCCAACGGGCCGGCGAGCTCCAGCGCGACGACGAAGACGTCCGGGGGCGCCTCTGCCGCGCGCTCGAGCGCCTTCGCGCCGCTCCGCTCGCGCACCACGGCGAACCCCCGCGCCACGAGGAGAGCCTCAAGGACACCCACGACCGAGTCCGAATCGACGGCGAGAAGCACGCGCATGCTCCGCTGACCGTAGCTCAGGCGCGCGGCGGCTACCGCGAAAAGCGCGCGCTCACGCGCAGGCCGCTGGGGGCGTCGCCAAATTCCATCGCAATTCCGATAATTTGCGCAACTTCAGCGCAGACGTGGAGCGGGAGGGCCGAGGCCCGCCCACAGGTGCCCGGTTCGACCTCCAGGCGCACGAAGGGCCCACGCATCGCAGCGGGGAGAGAGGCGCCCGCGTCGGAGACCGTGAGGCGCACGCCGCCAGGCACGGCGTCGACCGAGACCGTCACGGAAGCCCCGGCAGGGTGGCGTCGATCGCCTGGGCGATGAGCTCGCGCACGAGCAGCTGAGACGCCTTGGGGAGCGCTCGCACCGACTCCGAAGGGCTGCCCGACAGCTCGACCTTCACGCCGCAGCGCTCGGCCCGCCCCTCCAGCACGGCCAACGCATGGTTCACTTGCTCCACGAGGTCGAAGGTCGACGAGAGCTCGGAGGTAGACGCCTCCGACGCGACGGCGAGGGTCGCGGCGAGATCGTGACAGGCCGAGAGCCGGCGCCGGAGGGGCTCGGTGCGCTCCTCGCCCGCGACCTCGCGGAGCGCGGTCAGGTCGCGGGTGAGCGGACCGAGCAGCGCCCGCAGCTCCGCGGCCACGCCGCCCGCGAGCCGAGCCCATGCGCCACCGCCCTCCGCGGAGGGCGCCATGGCCGGAAGGATCGAGTCGGGCGACTCGTTGTGCTCGAGCACCTGAGCGAGCTCGCGCGCCACCACGGCGCCCTGCTTGCGCGCCTCCTCGAGCTCACGGGTAAGGCGCTCGCGCTCGGCGCGCTCGGACGCGTCGTCCGCCCGAAGCGTGAGCACCTCGTGACCGCCCTCGAGCTCGACCCTGCCGCCGTAGCGGACCGCCATTCGGCTCAGCCACTGGCGCTCGGTCTCGGCCGTGGACGACGTGTCCGGCCCGAGCGTCATGGCGATGCGCACCTCGTCACCGTCGCCGCGGACCGAGACCGAGGCGCCGGCGCCGCCGCCGTGGTCGACGAGCACGTGGAGCATGCGGCGGAGCTCCGACTCGTCACCGTACACCTCGGTGCCCGTGCCGGGCTCGATCTGCACGCGAGCGTCGGGCGACAGCTCCCACAGCAGCGCTGCGACGTCGATGCGACCTCGGCGAGACGGCGTGGGCGCCACCTTCTGGTGCATGTTCGAGAGGACCCGCACGGCCCCCTCGAGAGCCTCGAGCGAGTCGTCCACGGTCGGGTCGGCCGCGGGCGCTTCGACCTGCGTGCGCAGGACCTGGACACCCTTGCGCAGGCGCTCCGCGGCGCCCTGTGCCTCCTGAGTGAGGAGCCATCCGAGTTCCTGGCGCGTGAGCCTGCCCTTGGTCATTCCGACCATTCTATTCGGGCGCCGCGCGGTGCGGGTCTCTTTTTACGCCGGAGGCGCGACGGCGGCTCGACGGCGTCGGCCCGAGTGCCTACGATCACCAAATGTTGCATGAGATCCGAGCGGCCCGGGCGAGCTACGACCCGGGGCTGAACGTGACCGTGGTCGACGCGGCCGAGGGCGGGGGCGGCGCCCTGCGCGACGTCTCGAGCACCTTGCTGCTCGACGCCGACGGGCTCCTCGCCGGCGTCGACCTCCGGGACGGCGCGGGGCGCGGGTGGGTCGTCATGCTCCGCCCCCACGAAGACGTCGCGAGCTCGAGGCCCGCCAGAGTTCGCGCCGCGCTCGCGCTCGACGGCCGCCCGGCGACGCTCCACGTCCCCGACGTCCGCGCCCGGGGCTCGGAGATGGCGATCCTCTAGTCCCCTGGAGTCGTGGTTCGTATCAGAAGTCCGGTCTTCGGTGTCATGCCGAGGAGCGATGGGGTGCCCCGTTTTCGGCGGCGGCGGGCCCGTCCTCAACTCGGACGTCGTTCCGCGCGGTGGAGGCGGCGCTTTGCGCTCAGGGGGCAGTGGTTTCGGGGGTGACCGCGCGAGAACGCCGACCCTCGAACATGAGTATCCTCCCACCGCCGCCGAAGACGGGACACCCCTCGCTCCCTTGTGGCGAAAGGCCGAGCCGCGCGACTTCTGGAAGGGATCACGCTTCCAGGAGACTAGCCGCCTGGACGACTCAGCACGTTCATGCGATGAGGCGCCGAGACCGCAAGATCTCGCACTCCTACCGCGTTAGTTGACGCCGGGCCGGGGGCCCTCGTACCGTGAGGACCATGTTCCAAGAGGCGCTGAAGGAGCTCGTCGACAAAACGGACGGCGGCATCGCGGGGCTCGTGATGGACTCGAGCGGCATCGCGCTCGACAGCTACGCGAAGGACGGCGCCGCGTTCGACATCAACACGATCGGCATCGAGTTCAGCGTCGTCGTCGGCGGCATCCGTCGCGCGACCGAGATGCTCGAGGCCGGCGTCGCCGAAGAGATCGCGGTGGGGAGCGAGAAGCTCGTCACCGTCATCCGAACGCTGGGCGACCAGTACTTCCTCGCGCTCGCGATGCTGCCCGAGGGGAACATGGGGCGCGGCCGGTACAACCTGCGGATCGCCGCGCCCAAGATCCTCGCCGAGCTGGCGTAGGGTCCCCGTGGGCGCCGCCGGCCCGGCGCGCGAGTCCAACGAGGCCAGCCGGCGCCTCCGCATCGCGTGCTTCTCGGGCCCGAACCTGCAGCTCCTCGGCCAGCGCGAGCCCGACGTGTACGGGACCGAGACCCTGGCGGCCATCCACGCGCGCCTCCACGCGACCGCCGCGTGTCTCGACATAGACCTCGACGCACGCCAGACCAACCACGAGGGCACGCTGTGCGACTGGATCGCCGAGCTGCCGGGCACGGCCGACGGCCTGCTCCTGAACGCTGGCGCCTACACCCACACGTCTATCGCGCTGCTCGACGCGCTCCGGGGCACAGGGGTCGTGTGTGTGGAGGTGCACCTGTCGAACCCCGAGGCGCGCGAGCCCTTCCGGCGCGTGTCCCGCGTCGCGGCGGCGTGCATCGGGAAAGTATGCGGCTTCGGGGGCGACAGCTACCTGCTCGCCCTCGACGGCCTGGTCCGCGTGCTCCGCGCCAGCGCGCCCGCCCCACGCCCGTAGCGGCCACGCCGTCGCCTCGACTTCGCACCGCGAATCTCGCTTCGCGCGCGACAAATACGCGCGACGCGATCGTTGCCGAACGGCGGGCGTCGACATAGTGTCCGCTTCGCCGCGGAGCACAGATGGCGCAAGCAGCGAGGCGCGATGGCGCAAGCATGCGAGCACGAGGCGGCGGAGGAACATGTCGGTCGACATCGAAGAGCTACGCGCACTGTTGAAGGTCCTCGCAGAAGAGGACGTGGCCGAGTTCGAGCACGAGGCCGGCGGCGTCCGCATCCTCGTCAAGCGGGGCGCAGTCGTCGTCGCGCACGCGCCGCTGCCCGCGCCGAAGCCCGCCCAGGGCGCGGCCCCGGCGCCGTCTGGGCCGGCGCCTGTCGACGAGAACTCGGTCGACGTCACGAGCCCGTTCGTCGGCACGTTCTACCGCGCGGCGAGCCCCGAGGCGCCGGCGTTCGTCGAGGTGGGCTCGGTCGTGCGACCTGGACAAGCGCTCTGCATCGTAGAAGCGATGAAGCTCATGAACGAGATCGAGGCGGAGCTCGCGGGCACCATCGTCGAGGTCTACGCGCAGAACGGGAAGCCGGTGGAGTTCGGCCAGAAGCTCTTCCGCATGAAGAAGGCCTGATGTTCAAGAAGATCTTGATCGCGAACCGCGGGGAGATCGCCCTGCGTGTGCTCCGCGCCTGCAAGGAGCTCGGCGTCCGCACGGTGGCGGTGCATTCCGAGGCCGACGCCCGTGCCCTTCACGTGCGCTTCGCCGACGAGGCCGTGTGCATCGGGCCGGCGGCGGCGGCACGCAGCTATCTCCACATTCCGTCGATCGTCAGCGCGGCGGAGGTCACCGGCGCCGACGCCGTGCACCCCGGCTACGGGTTCCTCTCCGAGAACGCAGAGTTCGCGCGGTTGCTCGGCAAGTGCGGCGTCGCGTTCATCGGCCCCACGCCCGACGCGATGCGCGCGTGGGGCGACAAGGTCACGGCGCGCGCAAACGCGCAGAAACACGGGCTCCCGCTGCTCCCAGGCAGCCCCGTGCTCCGCGACGAGGCGCACGCGATCGAGGAGGCCCGGCGCATCGGCCTCCCGGTCATCCTGAAGGCGTCGGGTGGCGGCGGCGGCCGCGGCATGCGCATCGTGCGCGCCGAGGCCGAGATCGGGAACGCGTTCTCGCAGGCGGTGCGAGAGGCCGAGGCCGGCTTCAAGAACCCCGATGTCTACATGGAGAAGTTCATCGAGAACCCGAAGCACATCGAGTTCCAGGTGATCGCCGATCAGCACGGCGGCGTGTGGACGCTGGGCGAGCGCGAGTGCTCTCTCCAGCGGCGCCACCAGAAGGTCATCGAGGAGGCCCCGAGCCCCGCCATGACGCCGGAGCTGCGCCAGGAGATCGGCGAGATCATCCGGCGCGCCGTGCGCGCGACCGACTACACCTCGCTCGGCACGCTGGAGTTCATCATGGACACCGACGCGGACCGGAAGCTGTATTTCCTGGAGATGAACACCCGCGTACAGGTCGAGCATCCGGTGACCGAGATGGTGACCGGGCTCGACCTCGTGCAGCTCCAGATCCGCGTCGCCGCGGGGGAGCGGATCGACCTGCCCGACACCCGCCCGTGGAGCTTCCGCGGCCACGCGATCGAGTGCCGCGTCAACGCCGAAGACCCCGTCACCTTCGCGCCCTGGCCGGGCCTCATCTCCGAATATTTCCCGCCCGGCGGCACCGGCGTGCGGGTCGACTCGGGCGTCTACGGGGGCTTCCGGGTCCCTTCCGACTACGACTCGCTCATCGCGAAGGTCATCGTGCACGCCAGCACCCGCGGCGAGGCCGTCACCCGCATGCGGCGTGCGCTCGACGAGTTCATCGTAGGCGGCATCCGCACGAACATCCCGCTGCACCAGCGCCTCCTCCGAGACGCCGAGGTGCTCGACGGCACCATGACGACCCGCACGGTGGAGCGGATCGTGGCCACTCCGCAGGACTGATCGCGCAGGGACCGCGCGCGCGCGGCCGAGCTCGCGCGACGGCGCAGCGCGCGAGGCCCTTGAACTCTCCCCGCACTTCCCATACTGGTTCCGACGCTTGGGTTCATCGCGCTCACCGCTCAGCCCCCACCTCCCGCGCGGCGCCATGGCGCTCGCGCTGTTCGCGTGCGCGGCGTGCGAGACCGGCACCACCGCGGACGAGCTGTCGATTACGGGCGTGGTCGTGCGCGCCGAGCCCCTCACGCGCGGCACCGGCTGCGGCACGAAGGCCGGTCAGGTCTACAAGTACGCCGCGGTCGCCACGCGGGCCGGTACCGACCGGGTGGTCGACGCGGGCCTCTACGACTGCTTCGCGGACGCCGCGTTCGTCAACTTGCCCCCCGACGAGGGCGGCTCGTACCGCTTCGACATCCACGTGTTCGCGTTCGACCGAGGCCAACACGACGCCCAGGCCGGCGCCATGGGCACCGCGCTCTCGCGCGACGACAGCGGCGCGCCCGCCGGCGCGCTCACGGGGTTCCGCGCGCTCATGACGCTCGCGAAGACGCGCTGCACAGTCACGCAGACCCTGACGGTCCAGTCGATCGCCAGCTGCGAGCCCCTCGCCCGCTGACTCCGCTGTGGGCGCGTGCGGGTCCGCGCCCGGGCGAGCGCTGCGAGCGGCCCTACGTTCCCCCGCTCGCCCCGCTCGTCGCGCCGTCGCGCGTTTGCTACGCTCCGAGAACGCATGGCAGCGGAACCCTCCCAGCTCGGCATCGCGCTCCCCAGACCCGGCAAGGCGCTGCGGGCCATGTTGGTCGTGCTCGCGGCGATGTCGGTCGTCTCCGCGCTCGTCGTTCACTGGATCCCCGGTCCGCCGCGCGGGGTCGAGCTCTTCGGTCTGCTCACCTTCGACGCCGGACAACGTGCATTCTACATGGAGCCGTGGCGCATCGTCACGAGCGGCCTGCTGACGAGCCCCATCGGCATCAGCCACACCCTCTTCACGCTGCTCGGGCTCTACTTCCTTGGCGCCGACCTCGAGCGTCGCTGGGGCGGCGCGCGCCTCCTCCGACTGCTCCTCATCGCGGTGGTGACCGGCAACCTGCTCGCGTGGGGGCTCGCGCAGGTCTTCCCGTCGAGCGCCGTCCTGCGTGGCGACGCGCTCTTCGGGCCCGAGGCCGCGCTGGTGGCCACCGCCGTCGCGTGGGGCCGCGAGAACCCCACGGCGCAGATCCGGCTCTTCTTCTTCCTGCCGGTCACGGGCACGAGGCTCATCTGGGTGACCCTCGGATTCTGCGCGCTCGGCCTCGTGTACACGCAGAGCCAGCCCGAAGGCGTCGTGGCTCCGTTCGGCGGCGCCCTCGTGGGAATGTTGCTCGGCGGCACGCCGTCGCCGGTGCGGCGCCTCTTCCTTCGCGCCAGGCTCGGCGTCATGCGGAAGAGGGGCCCGGTGCTCACGGTCGAGTCGCTGCTCGACGACGACGCGACCGCCCGGCCGGTGGAAAAGGGGGGCAAGGGCAAGGGTGGCAAAGCCCCGGCGCTGCGCGTCGTGTATGGCGGGCTCGAGGACGATCCCGAAGGCAAGAAGGCCCCGAAGGACAAGCGGTGGCTCAACTAGCTCGCTCAGCAGCTCAGCCCGCAGCTCAACCCGCTCAGCGAGCGCACGCGCTCGGTCCCGCGCGCGCGAGCCGGCCGGCGTGAGCGACCGCGATCAGCGCCGCGCCGCCCCGCTTGGCGTGTTCGACTCGGGGCTCGGCGGGCTCACGGTCGTCCGCGCGCTGCGGGCCGCCCTGCCCTACGAGGACATCGTGTACCTCGGCGACACGGCGCGCGTGCCTTACGGCACGAAGGGCCCCGACACCGTGGTGCGTTACGCGCTCGGGTGCGCGCGCCACCTCGTGGGCCGTGGCGTGAAGGCCATCGTCATCGCCTGCAACACGGTGAGCGCGGTCGCGCCCGAGCGGCTCCGTATCGAGCTCGATCTGCCGGTGCTCGGGGTGATCGAGCCCGGCGCTCGCGCCGCGGTGCGGGCTACGCGGAGCCACCGCATCGGAGTGCTCGCGACGCTCGGGACGGTCGCGTCTGGGGCCTACCCGCGGGCCGTGTCGGCGCTCTCCACGCGCGCAGAGACCACGGCGCAGGCCGCGCCTCTGCTCGTGCCCCTCGCCGAGGAGGGCTGGACCACGGGAGAGGTCCCGCGCCTCGCCGTGGAGCGGTACCTCGCGCCGCTCGCGCGCGCCGGCGTCGACGTGGTCGTCCTCGGGTGCACGCACTACCCGCTCCTCCGGGGAGTCATCGAGGAGGGCACCCGCGAGGCGATCGGCCCCCACGTCGCCGTCGTCGACAGCGCGGAGGCCACCGCGGAGGACACCGCCGCGTTCCTCTCGGCCCGCGGCTTGACGCGGCCTGAGGACCGCCTCGGCACGGTGCGGCTCCTCGTCACCGACCTGCCGCGCTCCTTCGGCGCCCAGGCCGAGCGGTTCCTGGGCGAGGCCGCGGTCGACGTCGAGGCCATCGACCTGTAGCAGGCTCGGCGCGTCGTACGAGCGAATCGAGAGAAAGAGTACTTGACACTCTTTTGGGTGTTCCTATCTTCTCTCCCCATGACGACCCCCGCTGGGCCCTCCATCCTCACCTCCGACGGCTACAAGTTCAGCATGGCCGAGGCGGGGTATCCGCTCCGCACCGAGACCTTCTACCTGTCTCACCGCCGCGGCGGACCGCAGGTCGTGCCGTTCGACGCCCACGCCCTCGTCGCGCGCCTCCTCCCCTCGGTGGAGCAGGGCGACTACGCTTACCTCGCAGAGCACGGCTACGACATGGGCGCGGGCTTCAAGGCGGCCATCGTCGCGCGCGAGGCGCTCACCGTGCGCGCGCTGCCGCAGGGCGCGTGGTTTCTCCCACGCGAGCCCTGGCTCACCATCACGGGGCCGTCGGCGCTCGTGTCCTGGCTCGAGCCGCTGCTCTTGCAGGCGAGCTTCCGAGTGCAAGTCGCGACCCTCGCGCTTACCTCGCTCGCCTCGCTCGCCTCGCCCGACGCGCTGGCACGCGAGCTCGGCGTGCTCACCTGCGAGGCGGAGCGCGACCTGGTGGGCGAGACGCTCGACGCCGTCGGCGTGGCCGCGCCGAAGCTCGCCGTCGACGAGGCGGCCTACGCCGAGCGCGTGGCGGGCCGGGTCCGCGACCTCGTGCGCATCACGGACGGTCGCTTCTTCGAGGTAGGGCTGCGGGCGGCGACCTGCGTGGCGCAGCACCGCGTCGCCCTCCGGGCCGCCAAGGAGGCAGGGCTCCGACGCACGAGCCACGCCCTGCTCGCGCGAGAGCTCGGGCTCGAGCCGGTGGGCACCATGGGCCACGAGCACGTGCAGCGCTTCGGCACCGACGAGGACGCCTTCCGCGCCATGCGCGATCGACGGCCGGGCCGCTCGAGCTTCCTGCTCGACACGTTCGACACGCTCCGGTCGGGGCTGCCCGCCGCGCTGCGCGTCATGGCCGAGGCGCCCGACGCCGGCGACAGCGTGCGCTACGACTCGGGCGACAAGGAGGCCCAGTACCGCGAGGTCGTCCGCCTCGGGCGCGAGCTCGGGCTGCGGCCTGTGCACATCCTCGAGGACAGCTTCGATCTCCCGCTCACGCAGCGCTTCGAGGACCTGCGGCGCGAGCTCGGCGTCCCGGCGGACACGCAGTTCTACGGCTACGGCGGCTTCCTCGTCGCGCAGACCACGAACCGCGCGCTCACCCGGGATCGGGTCGCTGCAGTCTACAAGCTCTCGCAATCGGGCCCGACCCCGAACATGAAGTTCGGCGACGAGGCGGGCGCCGGGAAAGAGAGCGTGCCGGGACGACCGCTCGTCGCGCGGCGCGTTCGGGGCGAGGGACCGGTGGGGCTCATCGTGCAGGAGGGCGAGCCGCTCCCCGACGGTTACGTCGCCGGGGCCGCGCTCGGCCCCGCGGAGCTCACCCTCGCGCGCGACATCGAGGGGGCTTCCCTCGCGCAGAGCGAGGCGACGAAGGCCCTCGTCGCCTCGTGTCGCCGGGCCCGCGAGCGGGTGATCACGGGCGCCGGGCGGCTCGCTCCTTCCTGAGCCTGCGCGGTGTCGTCGACGCGCTACGGCGCGACCGGGAGCACGCGCGCCGGCTCGACCGCGAAGCCCTCGCCGTCGAGCTCTCGCACGGCGGAGGCGAGGCGCGCATGCGTTGCTGGGTGCGTGAGCATCACGACGTCGACCGGGGGCTCGGCCCCGTCGACGGGGCGCTGCGCCTGCTGGAACAGCTCACGAATGGAGACTCCCGCGCGCCCGAGCGACGTCGTGATGCAGCCGAGGACGCCGGGCTCGTCGCGCACGACGAAGCGGAGGTAGAACGGGGCGTGCGCGAGCCCCGGATCGCGCACCCGAGCGGGCGCGGTGCGAACCGCCGCGGTGAGGCGCCCGGCCGCGCCGATCTTGCGCGCTGCGGCCACGTCGAGCAGATCCGCCACGACGCTCACGGCGGTCGGCCCGGCACCTGCGCCCGGGCCCGACAGCAGGCAAGGCCCGAGGGCCTCGCCCTCCACCAGCACCGCGTTGAGCACGCCGCCCACTCCCGCGAGGAGGCCCTCGCGCGGGACGAGCGTGGGGCCCACGCGCATGGCGATCGCCGCGTCGTCGCAGGCCTCCGCGACCGCGAGGGGCTTGATGACGTAGCCGAAGCGCTCCGCCGCGGCGTGATCGATGGGCCCGAGCGCACGCAGGCCCGAGGTAGGCACATCACCCGGCGGCAGGTCCGCGCCGAAGGCGAGCGCCGCGAGGACCACGAGCTTGTGCGCGGCGTCGTGCCCGTCGACGTCGAGCGAGGGCTCGGCCTCGGCATACCCGAGGCGCTGCGCGGCGCCCAGCACCTCGTCGAACGAGAGCCCCTCGCGTTGCATGCGGGTGAGCACGTAGTTCGAGGTGCCGTTCAGGATGCCCGAGAGCCGCCGCACGCGGTCAGACGCGAGGGCGTCGCGGAGCGTGCGGACGACCGGGATGCCGCCCCCCACCGCGCCCTCGAACGCGAGGTCCACGCCGACCTCGCGCGCGCGCGCGAAGAGCTCCGGGCCGTGGTGCGCGAGGAGCAGCTTGTTCGCGGTGATGACGGCCTTGCCCGCGGCGAGAGCCTCGAGCACGAGCGCGCGCGCGGGCTCGGCGCCGCCCATGAGCTCGACCACGATCTGGACCTCCGGATCCCGGACGACCTCTGCCGGCGAGGCCGTGAGGCGCGCGCCGGCGAGCCCGGGCCCCCGCGCCTTGGTTAGATCGCGCACCGCCACCGCGGCGAGCCGCAGCGGCCCGCCTGCCCGCGCCGCGAGCTCCGTCGCGCGCTCCTCGAGCAAGCGCGCCACACCACCGCCCACCGTCCCGCACCCGAGCATGCCCACGCCTGTCGTCATGAGACCGTACGCTACCAGACGCGGGCGCGCCCACTGGCGGATCTCCGCCCCACGTGTACTTTACACATATTACTCGAGCGTCACGTCGACAAACGCGCGCCGGCGCCCCCCGCGTGAACGAGGAGCGCCGGGGGCGTGGGAAGGGCGGCGGTCAGTTCGTGGAGGGCGCGGCAGCCGCCGGCTCGACGCGCGGCGTGGGCTTCTCCTCGAGCGCCGCGTCGAGCACCTGCTCCATTTTCGACGCGGGGATGAACTCGAGGTCGCCCTTCACCTCGGCGGGCACGTCCTCGAGATCGGCCACGTTGCGCTCCGGCAGCACGATGCGCTTGATCCCCGCGCGGTGGGCCGCGAGCACCTTCTCCTTCAGGCCGCCGATGGGGAGCACGCGGCCGCGGAGGGAAATCTCGCCGGTCATGGCGACATCGTGGCGGACCCGGATGCCGGTGAGCAGCGACACGAGCGCCGTGAACATCGTCACGCCGGCGCTCGGGCCGTCCTTCGGCATGGCGCCCGCCGGGATGTGGATGTGGATGTCGCTCTTCTCGAGGAAGTCCTTGGCGATGCCGAACTTGTCGCTGTTGGCGCGCACGTACGAGAGCGCCGCGTGCGCGGACTCCTTCATGACGTCGCCGAGCTGGCCCGTGAGCTGGAGCTTGCCGGAGCCGTACATGCGCGTCGCCTCGATGAAGAGGATCTCGCCGCCCACGCTGGTCCACGCGAGGCCCGTGCACACGCCGGTCTCGGAGGTGCGCTCCGCGACGTCGCTGGTGTAGCGGGTGGGCCCAAGGAACTCACGCACGTGGTCCTCGGTCTCGATGCGTCGCGGCGCGAAGTCGCCCTCCGCGACCTTCACCGCGACGCCACGGATGACGCTGGCGATCTGACGCTCGAGGGTGCGCACGCCGGCCTCGCGGGTGTACCCGTCGATGACGACCTCCACGGCCGGATCGCGGATCTCGAGGAGCGCCGTTCCGTCGGTAGCGGGCTGGTTGGCGATTCCGTGCTCTTCGATCTGCTTCGGGATGAGGTGCTGGCGCGCGATGGCGAGCTTCTCGCGGCGGGTGTACCCCGGGATCTCCAGGATTTCCATGCGGTCGCGGAGCGGCGCCGGGATGGGATCGGCGATGTTCGCCGTGGCGATGAACATCACGTTGGAGAGATCGTAGGGGATCTCGAGGTAGTGGTCGGCGAACGTGTTGTTCTGCTCGGGGTCGAGCACCTCGAGCAGCGCGGACGCGGGATCGCCGCGGAAGTCGTGCCCGAGCTTGTCGACCTCATCCATCATGATGACGGGGTTGATCGTGCCCACCTTCTTCATGCCCTGGATGATCTGCCCGGGCAGCGCGCCGACGTACGTGCGGCGGTGACCGCGAATGGCGGCCTCGTCGTGCACGCCGCCGAGCGACATGCGGTGGAACTTGCGCCCCAGCGCGCGCGCGATGCTGCGCCCGAGCGAGGTCTTGCCGACGCCGGGCGGCCCGAGCAAGCAGAGGATCGGCCCCTTCTTGTCCTTCTTCAGCTTGCGCACGGCGAGGTACTCGAGGATGCGCTTCTTCACCTTCTCGAGGCCGTAGTGATCCTCGTCGAGCACGCGCCGCACGGCCGCGATGTCGAGGTTGTCCGCCGTGGTGACGTGCCAGGGGATGTCGAGGATCCAGTCGAGGTACGTGCGAACGACGGTGTACTCCGCGGAGCCCACCTGCATGTTTCGCAGCCGCTTGATCTGCTTCTTCGCGACCTGCTCGGCCTCGCCAGGCAGGTTCGCCTTGGCGATCCGGTCTTCGAGGCCGTCGAGATCTCCCTGATCGCCGTCGTCCTCGCCGAGCTCCTCCTTGATGGCCTTGAGCTGCTGGCGGAGGACGTACTCGCGCTGGTTCTTGCCCATCTCCTCCTTGATTTGGGAGTTGATGCGCTCGCGCATTTTCAGGATCTCGAGCTGGCGGGTGAGGAGCTTCAGCACCTTGCGGATGCGCTCCTTCGCCTCGACGGTCTCGAGGAGCTGCGCCTTCTCCTCGACGGGGGCGTCGAGGTTCGCGGCGACGAGGTCCGCGAGCGCGCCCGGCGCCTGGATCGAGTCGATGAGCGATCCGGCCTCCCGCGGGAGCTCGGGCATGAGCTGGATCACCTGCTTCGCGATGTCGCGCAGGCTCATGCTGAGCGCCTCGGCCTCGTCGTCGGAGACGGCCTCGTCGTCGAGCCGCACGACCTTGGCCTTCAGGTACGGGCCGGCCTGGGTGACCTCTTCGAGCCGAATGCGGACGAGCCCCTGGAGGATGAGCGAGTAGTTGCCGGAGCTGTGCTTGAGCGCCTTCAACACGCGGGCAGCGCAGCCCACCGTGTGGAGGTCGTCGGCCCCGGGGTCGTCGGTGGACGGGTCTTTTTGCGCGAAGATCGCGATGACGGGAGACGCGAAGTTGTCGACGTCCTCCACGAGGGCGACTGACTTCTCGCGACCCACGTCGAACGGCGCCACCGCGCCAGGGAAGAGGACCGCGTTGCGGATGGGGAGGACGGGGAGCTCATCGCCGAAGGTGATGGGCTCGTCGTCCTTTTCGCGGGGGGCCGTGGGAGCCTTCTTTTCCGACATGATGTGGGTGACCTTCCGGGCAGCACCGGCCGCCGTGATGAATAAAAAAGCGGGCTCGATGTTCCCTTGATCCCAACGGGAGATCAAGGGAATCCAAGGGTTGCCTGAGCGCTCGGCGCGGACCCGAGGAACGTAAGGACCCGCTCGAAAAATGCTCGCGCCGATCGCCGAAGACCGGGTGTGGCGGGAGTCGCGGTGACGCGCTCGCCGCGCTCCGAAGGCTCAGCCTCAGGGCATGGCCGCGACCGTGCGCCCGGGCTCGAGGGTGTGGATCGTGAGGCCGGTGAGGACCTTCGGGTAGAAGAAGGTGCTCTTCTGCGGCATGACCTCCCCGGCCTCGGCGATCTCGCGCACGACCCGGGTGGGCGTCGCGTTCATGAGGAAGAGGACGTCGCCGCGGCCGCCGCGCACCTCGGCGAGGGCCTGCCCGGCGTCTTGCACGTAGTAGAGGTTGGTCTTCGCCGCCTGCGCCTCCTTCGTGATCCCGCACAGGTCCTCCAGGATCGCGCCGTGGAGGAGCGCCACATCCGAGCGGCGCAAGGGCTCGACCTGCGCGCCGAGGGTCGGGTGGTCGGCGAGGTCTGCGGTGGGTCGGAGGGAGAGCAGCGCGGCGCGGCCGTCGGGCGCGCACGCCACGAAGCTCGGCGCGCGCTCGCCGGCGTGCGTCAGGCGCGCGAGCAGCGAGTCGGCGGTAGCCCCGACCCCCAACACGGTCACGTCGAACAGCCCGCGCGTCCCGGCCCCCGCGAGCAGCGCGTCGAAGGAGAAGCCCGACAGATCGTGCGCGTGGCGGTGCGTGGGGAATACGACGAGGTTCGGGTCGTCGCCGTTCGCGAGGAAGGCCATGAAGTAGCGGAACTCGGCGCGGTCCGGCGCACCTGGGTTCTGGCTCGCGATCTCGGCCGCGTAGGCGACGGCCGTCTCGTAGCGATGGTGGCCGTCTGCGATGAGGAGCGAGCTCTGCGCGACCTGCCTCGTGATCGCGCGGAGCGCCGACGGGCCTGTGATCTTGGAGAGCCGGTGCACCACGCCATCATCGGTGGTGAGCTCCGCGAGCGGGCGGGCCTGGGCGAGGTGCTCGTCGAGCGCGCGCTCGGGATCGCGGTAGAGCATGAACCCGGGGCTCAGGTTCGTGCGCGTGGCGCGGAAGAGCTTGAGCCGATCGACCTTCGGCCCGGACAGTGTGCGCTCGTGGGGCAGCACGACGCGGTCGGAGAACGGCGAGAGCCGCACCGCGGCGAGGAAGCCGGTGCGCGTCAGCGTCGGCGCGCCCGCCGGCGCCCCCGGGGGACGAAAGGTCTGATCATAGCGGAAGTACCCAGGCTCCTCGTCCCGCACCAGCGCGCCGGTCGCGCGCATTTCCGCGAGGTGCGTGGCGGCGTGGCCGTAGCGAGTGTCCCCCTCGCCCTCCGGCAGGATCAGGTGCACGACGTTGTTCGGATCCTGCGCGGCGAGCGCCTCACGCCCCTCCGGAGAGATGACGTCGTAGGGCGGCGCGACCAGGCGCTCGAGCGGCGCGCGGCGGTCGTAGCAGAGGGGTGTGAGCGGGGCGATCTCGGCCATGGGGTGACACTACCACGCGCCCGCGGCGGTCCGCCGGGCTCGCGCGAGCACGAGCCGGTCCCGCGCGCGCATGTCTCCGGGCACGTCTGGGACGCCTAGGGTGCCCAACTCTCGGCCGAGCCACCGCAGGCTCAGCGCTTCGTGGCGGGGACCTGGATGCCGAGCTGCGCGAGGCGCTCGGCAGCGCCTGCCCCGCGCAGCCGCGCGCGGAGCCTGTCGAGGGCGGCCGTGCGCTCGTCCGCGGGCCGGGTCGAGCGGACGCCAGGCGCGCGCGGGGGCGAGGTGTCCGCGGCGCGTGAGGCGGCCTCGGGGGGCGGCTCCAAGGGCGACACCGCGGGCGCGTCCGACGCGGCCTCCACGGGCGAGGCGTCGGCGGGCGAGGGCTGCGCCTCGACGCGCGAGGGCTCGTCGCCCGGAAACACGGCGGGCGCGGGCGGCGCCGCGCTCCGCGAAGGCGCGCTCTCGGGGGGCGGCGCGACGCTCTCCGCGGTCGCCGCCATGCTCCGGGACGGCGACACGCTCGGCGGGGCCACGCTCCGGGGCGGCGGCGCCCTCTCCAAGAGCTCGCTGGTCGGACGGTCGGACGGAGGCACACACTCCCGTGGGGAGGACTCGATGGTCAGACGGTCGGACCCAGGCGCGCCCTCCGCAAACGAGGGTTCGGTGGTCGGACGGTCGGACGGGAGCACGCTCTCCCGAGGGTCCGACTCGGCCGGCGTGCTCTCCAAAGGCCGGACCTCGGCGGTCGGCGCCACCGAAGCGGGCGCCTCGGCCGGGTCGCGCGTCGGAAACGGAGGCACGCTGGCAGGCCGTGAAGAGGGCGCCGCAGGTGGCGGCGGGATCGACAGGGGGCTGATGATCACGGCCTGGTCGTTCGCGGACCGCGGCGCAGCGCGGTCGACGAGCGCTTTGGAGCGAGGATCGAGGCGCGTGAAGCGGAGCAGTAGCCCTTCCCCGAGCGGTGTGGGGACGTACCCGGCGACCCGCCCCTCGCCCCGGAGCATGATCGCCCCGGACTCGAGCACGACTTCGAACCGAAGGATCACGCCGTCGGTGCGGGGTCCCGCGCCAACGAGCACGATGGACGCCGCGGTGAGGGCGAAGGCCTCCTCACGAAGGAACTCGTCCTCCGTCTGGTACGGGCGTACGACGCGGACCGCGAAGAGCGAGCGGTGAGACGCTTCCACTCGTCGAGAGTAGACGATGTCGTGCCCGTGAGAAGCCCGATCCGCGCCTCGAGCGGGGCGTCGTCCGTTGGCCCGATGGGGCGTCGAGGCGTATTTCGCCCGCGGCCGGGCGCAGTTGCGCAATAATCGCCCATCCTGGTGCGTCCCTCCCCGCGCGTCGTCAAGCCAGGCCTACGGCTCGGCAACTACGAGCTTTTATGCCCGCTCGCGCAGGGCGGCATGGCGATCGTGTGGCTCGCGCGTAGGGCGGGGTCGCACGCCGAACCGCTCGTCGTGGTGAAGCTGTTGCTCCCGCAGTACGCGCTCGACACCGAGTTTCAGGAGATGTTCGTCGACGAGGCGCGCATCGCCCTGGGGATCCAGCACGCCAACGTCGCGAGCATCCTCGAGACCGGGACGTCCACCGAAGACCCGTACATCGTCATGGAGTACATCGACGGCGAGTCGCTCGCGCGGCTCTCCGACGTCACCCGCAAGGCGAACCTGGCGATCCCGATCAGCGTCGCCCTGCGACTCGTGGCGGACGCGGCGTCCGGGCTCCACGCGGCGCACGAGCTCGCGAGCGGGGGCGAGCCGCTCCACGTCGTGCACCGTGACGTCTCTCCGCAGAACATCCTCATCCGCAGCAATGGGTCCGCCGCGGTCATCGACTTCGGGATCGCGAAGGCCCGCGATCGCCTCGCCGAAGAGACCCGCGCCGGAGACCTGAAGGGCAAGGTCCGCTACATGGCCCCGGAACAGGCCCTCGGCCGCCCCGTCGATCGGCGCGTCGACGTCTGGGCGCTCGGCGCCGTCCTCTACGAGCTCTTCGCCGGACGCGGGCCTTTCGACGGAGGCAGCGACGTGGCAGCCCTCCAGCGCCTCGTTCGCGGGGAGCGCCCGGCCGAGCTCCCGGCGCACGTGCCGGAGCCGGTCCGCGCGGTGGTCGGGCAAGCCCTCAGCCACGACCGCGACCGACGTTTTTCGACGACCGCCGCCCTCGCGCGCGCGCTGGAGCAGGCGATGGGGCTCTCGGGCCTGTCGGCCTCCGCGCGCGACGTCGCGGCGTTCATCGCCCCCTTCATCGCCGAGCGCCTGGGGTCGCGATTCGCGAGCGCGGTCGCCGCCATGGCCGCGCTCGACGGCGTGAGCCCGGACGTCGTCGCGGCGGCCTACCGCGACACCGTTCCGCCGGAGGACCTGGACGAGCGGACCCAGATGCTCGCGTTCGACGCAGGCCTCGGCGCGACCGCCGCGGCGCGCTCGAGCGGCCTCGGCGGCACGATCCGCCTGCCCCCGACCTACTCGAGCATCCCCGCGCCCTCGCAGATAGCCGCGAGCATCTCGGAGGCCCTGGGCGCGATCCCCGCGCACAACTCGACCGCGGCGCCGCTGATCCCGAGCCTGCCCCCCTCGCCTGCCCCCAGCACGCCCGCCGCGCCGCACGGACCCGAGCTGGGCGGGCTCGCCGCCCTCGAGCCCGACAACACGGCGCTCGCACCGGCAGGCTCCGCGGCAGCCAACCGCACGCTGGGCCTCGTGGTGGGGGCCGTCGTGGTCGCCTTCATCGCGACAGGCACCCTCATCGCCGCGCTGGTCCTCGACAAGCTCTGAGCGGCGCTTGACCCCGCAGCGGCTAGCGAGGAAACGCCCGGCGAAACGCCGCGGCGAAGGTGGCCGCGGCGCCGGCGTCGATGGGTCCGCCCGCGTGGCCGTCGGCCCGCAGGGCGCTGCCCACGATCACGCCGTCGGCGTGCTCCGCGAGGGTCGGGAGCGACGCGACGGTGGCGCCGCTGGCGACGAGCACCGGCACCCGAACGCCTGGCCGCGCAGAGGCCCGCGTGGCGAGGGACACCTCGCGGAGCTTGGCCGTGTCGGCCGCGAGTCCGGTGCCAGGCCCCGTCACGAGGACGGCGTCGGCGAGCGCACGGACCACGAGATCGCTGGTCTCCTGCGCGAGCGTCTGCGGTGCCAGCGCGGACGAGTGCTTCACGTCGACGTCGGCCCAGATGGCGACGCCGCCGGCCCCCAGCGAGGCCCGCGCGCGGAGCAGCTCGGCCGCGGCCCCCTCGATGACGCCTTGATCCGTGACGCGCGCCCCGGTCAGCACGTTGACCCGAACGCACGCGGCGCCGACGACATGGGCGATCGAGAGCGCCGTGAGCGCGTCGTTACGCAGCACGTTCACGCCGAGGGGCAGCCCGGGGGCCGCGTCGCGCACGGCGGCGGCGCAGAGGGTCATCGCCGCCGTCGTCACCGGAGGGACGGCGCCGCGAAAGAACGGCACGTCGCCGTAGTTCTCGACCATGCAGAGGTCGAAGCCCTCTGCCGCGAGGACGCGTGCAGACTGCACACACTCGGCGACGATGTCGCGGAGCGGGCGCGAGGCGCCCGGGCTGCCGGGCAGCGCGGCCAAATGGATGACACCGACCAGCAGGCCACCCTTCTTCGTGGTGACGACGCTCATGGAGAGCCTCCGCGTGACGTGCCGAGGCCGCCGAGGCCGGCGGCCGGCAAGAACTGGGGCTTGCCGAGCTGCCCCTTCACCTGGAACGCATAGAAACCGTCCGGGGTCTTGGCCCGCTTGACGGTCGGATCGAGCTCGAAGAGCGGGGGGATGTTCGACCCCGGGGCGCCGAAGATGCTCTTCGTCTTGTCGTTCTTCCCACGGAAGCCGTCGTTCACCTTGAAGCGCACCGCGAGATCGAGGCCCGAGTCGTTCGCGAGCTCGCGCATTTGGATGCGACCGTCGCCCGAGAGCTCGAGATCCTTTCCAGCGGCGCCGAACTTGCTGACCTTGAGGACTCCCTCTTTCGCCTCGGCCTCGAACCGCAGAGCGCCCACCGTGAGCTTCGGCAGCTCGAGGAGCCCCTTGATCTTGGCCTTGCCGTCGCCGACTGAGAGGTCGCGGATCTCGAGGTTGACGACGCCGGAGCCCTTCGAGGCCTTGCCCTCGGGGAGGCGCAGGTCGACCTTCCCGAAGAGCTTTCCCTCCATGGGGACGCCCAATTGCTGGCTCAGCATGTCGATCTTGCCGACGTCGACCGAGTCGAACTCGACCCGGATGATGCGCTCCTTGCCCTTGTCGATGAACTCACCCTCGATCTGGCCCTCGAACGCCTTGAGGGTGAAGGTGACGTCCTTGTTGCCGAAGAGGAGCGAGAGCAGCGAAACGCGCGCACGCGCCTCGTCGAGCTTGAGCTCGACCGGCGGCTTGCCCGGCTCGACCGGCGGCATCAGCAGGTGGACGCCAGTGGCCCGCACGCCCGTGACGAAGTGCGAGTCGAGAGAGTCGATCTGCAGCTCTTGCTGCGAGCTCGACGCGCGCTGCTGCGCATTGAACGTGAAGACGAGGCGCTCCTTCAGCTTGTCGTACGGGAACGTCCACGACAGGAACACGAGAAACGCGACCAGAAAGAAGGTCGGGTAGAGGATCCAGCGCCCGACGGCGCGGAGGCGCTCCTTCATCTGCTGGGTCATGGCGACACCTCGCCTTCGGCTCGGGGTCGCGATCGACCTGCGTTCGCCCCTCCGGTGCTCACGTGGCGGTTCATGCGGTCCCCCGCGGTCGGCACGCCGCGCTCACTTGGGCTCCTTCTTGGCGGCCACCTCGGCGCGATCGTAGGCCGACACGCCGACCTCCACGTCGAACGAGTCGGGCTCGCCGCTGCGCTTGCGCACGTTCAGGCGCGACACGGACACGGGGTGCCCGCTCTGCTCGAGCCCTTCGAGGAACTTGGAGACGGGACGCATGCCGGCTTTCTTGAAATGTATCAATGTATTGCGTTCGACGTAACGTTTTCCGTGCGGCACCTCGGCCCGGTCCACCGAGTCGCTGACGTCGAGCTTCTGCGTCCGCGCCGACTGCTCGAGGTAGCCGGCCAGCGCCGGCGCGCGCTTGCCGTAACGCGCGCCGATCGCATCCTCCCGGCTCCTGCGGTCGCGCACCTTCGCGCGCGCGGCCTGCACCTGGGCGAGCGCGGAGCGCAGCTCGGTGACCTCCGAGTCCTTGCCCGCCGCGAGGCCCGAGAGCACGAGCGGGAGGCCGAACAGGACGAGCACGCCGAGCACCAGCAGCCCCACGGTGAGCGCGCGCTGATCGCGGGGGCTGAGGTTTGCCTTGATCGCCATCACTTACCTCCGCTGGCGCTCGGCGCCGGCTGCGCGACCCCGGAGCCCTTCTTGGTCGTGCCGCGGACGTCCTCCGGGCACTTGAGATCGAGCTCCATCACGTACTTCTGCCGCTCTCCGCCAACGACCTGGTTCGTGCGGGTGATCTTGACGTCGTTGAAGCACCGCTCGCTCTTCAGCGAGGTCATGATCGCCTGCGCGTCGGGGATGGTGCCCACGATGCCGTGCAGGATCACGTGGCCCTTCTGCACGTCGAGCTCTTCGATGTCGTGCACCATGCTCTGCGGGATGTTCTCGGAGATCTTCACCATGACGTCGAAGGCGTCCGCGTGCGGCATGGGGTCTTCGTCCGCGACCTGGGTCTGCTTCGAGAGGAGCTCGAGTGCGCGCGAAGCGCTCTGGGTGCTCTCGCCGAGCACCTCCTTGGTGACCGTGCCCAGCGCGCCTTCGAGGGCCGTGCGCTCGCGGGTCGCGGCGTAGAGCTGCGCGCCCGCCGAGAGGAGCGAGATGAAAAATATCGCCGTCGCCAGGCCCGCGAGCAGCGGGATCTTCTCGCGCACCCACGCGAACCCGCGCTCGAACGACAGCGCGCCTTTTCGCAGGTTCATGCCCAGCGGGCGCGGTCCGACGCCGAGCGCCAGCCCGAGCGCCTTCGCGAAGCGCGGCACCTCGGCGAGGTCGACCGTGCCAGGCCGCTCGAGCTCCAGCGCGGGCGCGGGGATGCGCACGACCTCGAGCCCGAGCTCCCCCGCGAGGAAGCCCTCCGCCCCCGAGACGAAGGCGCCGCCGCCCGCGAGAAACACGCGCGTCGGGGGCTTTCCACCTGCAGCGCGGTGCCCCAGCACGGTGGTGCGGACCTCGCGAGCGAGCTTCGGCGCAGTCGGAGGCAGGCCCCGCGTGCCGAGCGACAAGGTCCGCGCGAACACGGGCTCGCCGGCCTCGAGCACCACGAGATCGCTCGAGTCGTTGCCCAGGTCGAGCAGCAGGATCGGCTCGGCCGACGCGAGCGCCGGCGCCCAGCCGACGAGGTTCGCCAGCGTGAAGCCCCCCACCCCCACGCGCTCCGGCTCGACCCCCGTGGCGCTCTTCACGAGGTCGATCCGCGCGCGCACCTCGCTGGTCGGCGCCACCGCGCACAGCACCGTGAGCGTCGGTGCCTTCTCGGCCGATGGCGCCTGCGGGAGCACTCGGTAGTCGAACACCGACTCGGCCATGTCGAACGGGATGACCGGCTCGAGCTCGAACGGCAGGACGTTGCCGAGCGCCTTCCCGCTGGAGGCCGGGAGGGACAGGTTCACGAAGGCGGCCTTGGACCCCGGGAGGGCCACGGCGGACGCGTCTCCCATGCCGCCCTTCTCACCCAAGAGCGACTTGACGGCCTCCCGTAGGATCGCCGGGAGGTCGGAGTCTGGTCCCACATCCCGGCTCACCATCCCGATGAGGGTGGTCTTCCGGTACGAGAAGCGAATGGCCGCGATCTTCACGGCCGACGCTCCCACGTCGATTCCCAAGCAGACGCTCATGAGAGACTCCCCATCTTCGGCTCACTCGACTCGGTAATAGACGACTTGCCCAGCGGTCTTGGGCATTTGCGGGAACGCGGCCGTGAGGGCCGCCGAGTTGGCGCTGGCGAGAGCCTTGCCCGCCGCGGCGGTGGCAGAGGCGGTGGCGGAGGCGCCTCCTCCCGACAGGCCGGCGAGCAGACCCCCGACCGCCGCGTCGAGGCCCGGGGTGTGTTGGAAGTCGACCACCGCGTGGATCGACACGCGCGTCTCGCGCTTGTGCCCGCCCTTCTTCACGCCCACCGCGTACACGGAGAAGACCTTGCTCTCGGTCGAGATGCTCTTGCTGAACTCGGCCTCGCTCTTGAACGCGACGGGCTTCATGCCGAAGGCGGCGAGCACCGGCCCGAGCTGCCCCTTCCCGGTCATGGTCTGCACGAAATCGTTGGGACCGCCGAAGAGCGGCGCGCCCATGGTGAGCCCCCGGGCCATGGTCACGCCCGTGAGGAACGTCTGCGCCTGCGCGACTTCGGTGCAAATCGGCGCGGTCGGCGCGCCCGCGCACACGATGCCCAGGAGGGTCTGAGGGTTGGCCGTGTTGACGTTCACGCGCCCGGTGCCCCACACGGTCATGGGCCGCTTCTTTGGGTTCTCGGGCGCCGGGTCGACGAAGGTCGCCCAGAAGTCCTCGCTCACTCCGCGCACCGCGTGGAGCTCCTCGAGCGAGTCGAACGGCGCGTTTTTCCGGCGGTAGGGCTTCGGCAGCAGCTGATAGAACGCGTCCTCTGCGCCCGCGGTGGAGGCCCCCGAGAGCTTGCTGAGATCGCAGTTGAAGAGGCGCTCGTCCTGGTCGGACCAGTCGATGATGGCGGAGCACACCGTGAGTCGATCGGCGAACTGGCCCGCGCCGTCGCGCTGCTCGAAGAGGGTGTTGTACTGGGGCGGCGCCATGAGGCCCATGAGCTCCTGGGCGAGGCGGATGTGCGCGATGTCGTTGGCCGCGCCCAGGTTCACGTTGATCTTCGCGTCTTCGTCGACGATGACGAGCTCGAAGCGCCCGTCCTTCAGGCCGAGGTTCTTGCCGGTCTTGGCGTCGACGCCCACCGTCGCGCTGAAGTCTGCGCTGCCCTCGCCGTCGTTGAACGCGCCGAGCAGCCGGTCGGAGAACTCCCACACGGGGAGCTGCGGCGGCGTCTTGCGCATCATCATGAAGAGGGGCGCGATCGCGCCGCGGATGGTCGGCTCGGTGGCGATCAGCAGGCGCGCGAGGTTGACCGCGCTGCGCGCCGTGTACTCCGCCTGGATGGCGTCGCGCTCCGAGGTGGCGCTCGCGGCCTCTGCGCTCGTCTCGTCCTGAAACTCGGCGAGCATGACCGTGAGGACCGCGATCGCGCCGAGCACCATGACGAGCGCGATCCCACGCTCGCGAGCGCGGCGTTTCGCCCGAGCGCGGCGTGTCACACGACCGACCGGGGCCAGCGGAGCGCTCGGGGCAAGCGGGGCCAACCGGGCGAGCTCTCTCACTGGGAGATCCCGAAGCTGAGGGGCTCGCGCATCGGGATCATCACCTTCGTCGTGTAGGTGTACGCGGGCTCGTTGCGGATCTCCTTCATCGTGAGCGTGATGCGCACTTCCAGCGGCAGGCGGCCGGGCTGCCCGGACAGCTGCGTCGTGTCCCACGTGTCGCTCCACAGGCCCGTCATCGGGTCGAGGTACTTGAAGTGGAGCGACTCGACGTTCTCGGCGAGCACGTTCACGACGCCGCCGCGCAGCGGCTCGAGATCGATCGGTGTCTGCTCCCGCCGCACGAGGTCCATCTTGTCGGCCACGTCGGGATCCTTCACGACGAAGTAGCCGGCTCGCACTGATCCGACTCGGGCGAGTCGCTGTTGGTGCGCCGGTGCGCGAACGCTGCGAAGTCGAGCCTGTCGAAATCGCGGCTCGACTTGCCGGAGAACGCGGTGAGCCGCACGACGAGCGCCTGGTTCTGCGGCTGGTGCATCGTGAGGAAGGCGCTCTGCACCTCCCGCGCGATGCGGTCGACCGCGAGCCGCCCCTGACGAGCGCGGTCCACGCGGAGAGTCTCGCCCTTCTTGCCGCGCGCCATCGAGTCGAAGGCGCCGTAGATGAGGATCGAGATCATCGCCAGGATGCCGAGCGACACGAGGATCTCGAGGAGGGTCATCGCGCGCGCGCGCCGGCGGCTCGGGCGCGCGCTCATGGCAACCCCGGCAGCGGCGACTTGAGTGGAGAGGTCGCGGGGCTCGTCGTCGAGGCGCCGGCTGCGCCGCTGGCCGCGGGCGGGGCGCCAGCGTCGATGCCGAACCCGAGGCCTCCGCGCTGCGGGTTGGTGATGAACTGGACGAGCTCGAGCTCCTTCGCCTTGGGGCCCTCCTTCCACCGGACGATGACCGTCACGCGGCGGATCGACGCCTCCATCAGCAGCTTGATGCTGGGGTACACCATGCCCATCACGGTGGTGAGCATCCCCTGCGCGGCCCCAGGGCCAGCACCGAGCTGACCCTGAAGATTCTGGATACCTCCGTCCAGGTTCAGCTCGCCGGTGCCCGCCGGGTTCGACAGCAGGCTGAGGGCGCCACCGTCGCCGCCTCCGGCGCTCCCCAGCAGGTCGCCGCCGTCGCCGAGGGAGTTCTGCGGCGGCTGCGGCAGCTCGACCTTCTCGAGGCGCGTATCGCACTGGAAGCCCTCGCGGTCCCCGTCGAGGCAGCACGACACCTCGGTGTCGAGCGCGTCGATCTCGGGGTAGCCGTCGCGGAGCATCTTCTCCTCGATCTCGGTCATCTTGCAGCGCGCGAGATCCGCCGCCATGCCCATGTTGGCGGCGCTGCGGTTGCTCGCCGCGAGGCCGCCCTGCGCCGAGAGGATGACGCTGAGGAGCAGCCCCAAGATCGCGACCGCGACCATGACCTCGAGGAGCGAGAAGGCCCGCTCGCCGCTGTGTCGAAGGAGATGCGCGCTCATAGGCCGCCCCCGGTGTCGACGCGATCGGAGGCCTCCTCGTCGGTCGTCGGCTGCTTCGCGAGGTCGCGCGCGCCGTCGTGCGCGGTCACTTTCCCCGTGAGGGGCGCCACGTCCAGCGTCATGGTCGTGGCGTCGTCCACGCCGCAGCGAGAGCGCTCCTCGGCCGACTTGCCGCAAACGAAGAGCTGCACGGAGGCGCGCTCCGTCTGGCCGCCGGGCCAGAAGTAGATGTACGCGCGCCCCTTCGTGCGGGGCTCGGCGTCGTGAGCCGCCTGCACGGCTCTGAACGCGATCCCGCGGGCGAGCGGCTTCGGCCCCTTCTGCTTGGCACTCACGGCCACGCCCGCGGGCTCGATGGCCTGGAAGCGGGCCTTGGGCGCCACCGGCCCCTTCACGATGCGGGCGGTCTCGGCCTCCGCCTCTTGTTCGGCGTTGGTCGCGCCCTCGGCGCCGCCGGCCGCCGAGGCCCCCTTCGACTGCACGAGCATCGGGCGATCCGCCTGCTCGAGCCAGAAGGTCTGATCGTCCATGTCGAGCACGAGCCTCACGCTGCGAGAGGTCGCGGTCGCTTGCGTGTACCCCACACGTATTGCCCCGGCGAGGGTCGTCGACGACTGCCGGAGCCTCGACGAGGCCAGCTGGCCCGTCCCGGCCAGCACCCCCCCCATCACCACGCCAATGATGGCGAGCACGATGAGGATCTCGATGAGCGTCATGCCTCGCGCGCCCCGCGCGGCCCGCCCCGCGCCCTGCCCCGCCTCCAGCCGCCGCCGCGCGAGGCGCTGCGCGCGCACGAGCCGCACGCGCGTACTGCGCGGGGGCTCGAAGCGGGGTGTGGGGCGCGGGTGGTGCATGTGGGTTGCGCGCTACTCGGGCTTGATGTCGGGCACGCGGATGTCGTCGGCGGTGTTCTCTTTGCCGTCGGGGCCGAAGCTCGTGACGATGACGTCGCCGTCATCCGTGCACACGATCTTGAACGGCTTGCCCCACGCGTCGTTGATGTTCGAGGTCACCGAGATCTCCTTCTCCTTGCGGAGGAGCTCGGGGGTCGGACACTCCTGCGTGTGGGTGGCGTGCCAGGCCTCGGAGATGGTGTGGAGCTGCTGCGCGCTCTGCTTGGTCGTGGCGAGCTGCGCGTCCTTGAACTTCGGGATCGCGAACACCGCGATGCCGCCCGCGATGAGGCCGACGATGGCGAGCACGATCAGGATCTCGATGAGGGTCACGCCCCGCCGCGCCGCCCGGCGCAGGCGCTGGGCGCGACCACCGTCCAGCCCGCGGTGCAGAGCGCGGCGCACCGCGCATAGAAGGGCATCGAATTCCTTACCGACGTTCATCTCTCGCTCCTTTTCTTCATGTGGCGCCCCGCGCGGGCGCCGTGCGTTCCCAAGGTTCACTCCACGCGGTCCAGCCCCCCGGGCACGCCATCGGGGCCGTCGCTGGAGATGTCGAAGCCGCGTGGATCGCGGCGACCTGGGCACGTGAGCCGCAGCGGCCGGCCCCACGCGTCCACCGGTACGTCGCGCGCGTACCCCTGAGCGACGAGCTCGGGCAGCGCCGCCGGGCATTTGCCGCCGTGGTCGGCGCGGTAGCTCGCGATCTGGCGGGTCGCGTTCGTGATGGCGGCGCGCGTCGCGCGGACGCTCGCCGCGTGCTCCTCGCGCCCGCGGAGCCCGAGCGCGAGCGCGAGCAGCGCGGCGACGCCCACCCCGAGCTTGAGCCGCGCGCGGCCCAGCGCCCCGAGCACGCCCCGACGCCTCTCCCAGGGGAAGAAGACACGCGCTGGATCTTGCCTTCGCCGTCGCACTCGCACCTCACTGGACGAAATCGTTCATTTGGATGAGCGGCATGAGGATGGAGAACGCGATGAACCCGACACCGCCGCCCATGAACACGATGATGAGCGGCTCGAGCAGGGACGTCATTCCCTGGATGCGCGTCTCGACGTCGGAGTCGTAGGCACGCGCCACGTTCTCGAGCATCTGCTCGAGCTGCCCGCTCTTCTCGCCCACCGCGATCATGTGGGTCACGATCGGCGGGAACTGGCCGCTCTTGCGGAGCGGCCCGGCGATCGACTCACCCTCGCGGATGCTGCCGATCGCGTCCTCGACGACCTTCGAGAGCTTCGCGTTGTCGAGGACGTTCTTCACGATGTCCATGGCCTTCAGCAGCGGCACGCCGCTCTTCAGGAGCGTGGCGAGCGTGCGCGCGAACCGCGACACCGCGAGCATGCGCAGGAGCTGCCCGAAGATCGGCGCGCGCAGGGACACGCCGTCCTTCCAGAGCTGCCCGCGCGGAGTCGCGACGTAGTTCAGGAACTGCCCGAGCGCCACGCCGAGCACGAGCCCGAGGAAGGCGCCGCCGCCAAGCAGCGCGAGCGACTCGACGTAGAAACTCGACACGACGAGGACGAGCCCAGCGAGGCTCGCGCCGACGATGAAGCCGTTCCGACCGCCGCCGGGCTCGAGCGCGCGCCGCACGAAGGTGGTCGCCGCGAGGCTCAGCACGGTGCCGAGGGTGATGTTCGACGAGATCGCCGCCGAAATGTAGATGAGGACCTGCGTGTACCAGGGCAGCGCCCGATCGAGGCTGGCGAAGATGCTGGTCACCTTGGGGACGACCACGACCATCATCACGGTGATGAGGCACGTTCCGATGATGAGCATGAGGATGGGGTACGCGAGCGCCGCGCTGACCTTGCCCTTCAGCCGCGCCTGCGACTCCATGAAGTCGGAGAGGCGATCGAGCACGACCTCGAGCGTGCCCGACGCCTCGCCGGCCGCCACCATGTTCACGTAGAGCGGCGGGAACACTTTCGGGTGCGCCTCGAGCGCCTTGGCGAGCGAGCTGCCCTCGTTCAGGCGGTCTCGCACGAGCGCGAGCACCCGCTTCATTTCGTCTTTCTCTACCTGCTCCGTCAGCGCGGAGACCGCCTCGACGAGCGGGATGCCCGCGCCCACCAGCGTCGACAGCTGGCGCGTCATCATGGCGACGTCGGTCACGGTAACTCTTCGGAAGAACGCGAACATTCCGCCGGAGCTCGCGCTCGCGCTCTTCGCGCGATTCACCTCGGTCGCCTCGGTGAGGAGGATCCCTTCGCGCTTCAGCTGGGCACGGAGCGCCTTCGGGTTGTCGGCGTCGCGCACGTCGTGGACGGTCTTCCCCGTCGCCGCGAGCAGGCCTCTGTACTCGAAGACCGCCATGGATCAGACCCTCACGTTCCGCATGGAGGTCGGGGCGGCCTCGGCGGCGATCGTGTCCTCCTGGGTCGCCAGCAGGACCTCCTCCACCGACGTCATGCCGGCGAGCACTTTGCGTGCGCCGTCGTCGCGGAGGCTGTCCATGCCCACGTCGATCGCCGCGCGCTTGATGGTCTGGGCGTCCGCGTTGCGGAGCACGAGCGGCCCGACCACGTCGTCCATGAGCAACAGCTCGTAGATGCCGCGGCGGCCGGAGAAGCCGGTCTGGGCGCACTTGTCGCAGCCGCGAGGCTTGTAGAACGTCACGTCGTCGGCCGGCGGGACGTCGAGAATGTCGACGGTGGCGACCTGCCGCGGGAAGTACCGGCTCTGCGCGTTTTCGGCGCGGCGGAGCCGCTGAGCGACGCGCTCGTGCGTGAGGCCGAGCTCATCGAGCTCCGTCTCCGAGCCGCGGTACGGCTCCTTGCAATGCGGGCAGAGCACGCGCACGAGGCGCTGCGCCAGAATGCCGATGATGCTCGACCGGAGGAGGAACGGCTCCACCCCCATGTCGACCATGCGGGTGATGGCGCCCGCCGCGTCGTTGGTGTGGATGGTGGAGAGGACGAGGTGGCCGGTGAGGGACGCGTTGACGGCGATCTCGACCGTCTCCTTGTCGCGGATCTCGCCGACCATGACCACGTCGGGATCCTGGCGGAGGAAGGCGCGGAGCGCGCTCGCGAACGTGAGGCCGATCTTGGGCTGGACGTGGAGCTGGTGGATACCCGAGAGCTCGTACTCGACCGGATCCTCGGCGGTGAGGATGTTGATGTTGGGTTGGTTGATGCGGTTCAGGCACGCGTAGAGCGTGGTCGTCTTGCCCGAGCCCGTGGGCCCGGTGACGAGGATGATCCCGTCGGGGCGGTGGATGAGCCCGTCCATGAGCGCGTAGTCGCGGGGTGAGAAGCCGAGGTCGGGCAGGTCGAGCAGGACGCTCGACTTGTTCAACAGGCGCATGACGATGCGCTCGTAGCCGCGGCTCGTGGGGATGGTGCTGACGCGGATATCGAACGACTTGCCCGCGATTTTCTTGGAGATCCTCCCGTCCTGGGGGAGGCGCTTCTCGGCGATGTTGAGCGCGGCCTCGATCTTCACGCGCGAGACGATGCTGTTCATGAACGCGCGAGGAGCCCTGCGCGCGATGTAGAGCTCACCGTCGATGCGGTAGCGGACGAGGACCTCCTTCTCCTCGGGTTCGATGTGGATGTCGCTCGCTCGCTCCTTCATCGCCTGGAGGAAGAGCGAGTTGACCCATCGGATGACCGGCGCCTCGTCGTCCGAGTCGAGGATATCGCCGCCGACCCCGTCGACCTCCACTTCGTCCTGCTCACCCTCGAGCTCGCCGCCGCCCGCGTCGCGCTCGTACACGCGGTTGATGGCGTCGATGATGCGCTCGCCCGCGGTGACCGACACCTCGACGGGCTTGCCGAACACCACGCGCACGGCGTCGATCGCGCTCGTGTCGAACGGGTCGGCGCAGATGACGTAGACCGCGTGGTCGTCCTCGTTGGTGACGAGCAGCTTGTGCATCTTCGCGAAGCCGATCGGCAGGCGCAGCGCGAGCGAGGTCGACACACGCTCGGGCTCGATGGTGGGCACGTACGGCAACTCGGCCTCGGCGGCGAGGGCGCTCGCGATCGAGCCTTCGTCGATGACGTTGCCGTTCACGAGGAGATCGACGAGGTCCGTGCCCTTCTCCCGCTGGATGGCGTAGAGCACCTCGAGGCGCTCCGGCGGCACCTGTGCCCGCCGGGCGAGGATCTCTCCGAGGAAGCGTTGCTCCGTCATGTCAGCGCTCGACCTTGTCGAAGCTTCGTATGCGGGGGAGCGTCAAGCCCGGCTGCGGCGCGGGCGCCGCGGGGGCGTCCGCGGCCGGGGCGCCACCGCCCGCCGGCTCGCCCGACGACCTCACGCCGCTCGGCATCTCGAGCGGGCGCTGCGGCTCGTGGCTCTTCAGCTCCTTCGGCCGCGTGATCTCGTCGAGCCGCTTGCGCTCTTCGACGCCGAAGTAGGCCTGGCGAATGTCCTCGACGAGGCCGTTCAGCCGGGAGTAGTCGCGCGGGGGCGCGTACTCGTTGTCGCTGAACACGAAGTACCGATCGAGGAACTCCTGGCGCTCCTGCATCTTCCGCTCGAACACCGTGCGGAGATCGTCCTGGCTCCGGATGATGTAGGGCGTGAGGATGAGCACGAGGTTGCGTTTCTCGAGCGTGTTCTGGCGCTTGCGGAACAGCGCGCCGAGCACCGGGATGTCGCCGAGCACGGGGATCTTCTCCTCCGCGCGCGAGACGACGCTGCGGAGCAAGCCGCCGATGACGACGGTCTGCTGATCGCGGACGACGAGCTTCGTGTTCGCCGTGCGCTTCGAGATGGGGATGGCGCCCAGGGTGCCGCCGAGCGGCGCGCCCTGCTCGCTGATGTCCTCGACCACGTCGAGGCGGACGTCGTTCGACTCGTTCAAGTGGGGCGTGATCGTGATCTTGGTGCCAACGTCCTGACGCGGAGAGCCGACCGTGCCGAGGCCGCCGAGACCCCCGAGCGCGCCGAGCGCGCCGGCCGCGCCGCCGGCCGCGCCGCCGAGACCCGGGAACGCGGAGACCGCGTTGGTCTGGAGTGGGATGTTGTCGCCGACGGAGATCTCGGCCTTCTCGTTGTCGAGGGCGAGGATGTGCGGGGTCGAGAGCAGATCCGAGTCGCCCGTGCGGGCGAGCGCCTGGATGAACGATCCGAACGCCGGCACCGAGATGCCGGTGCCGAGCAGGCTCGAAGTGCCCGAGATGCCCGGCCCGCGCACGCCGAGCGCGAAGCCCTGGAGCGCGTCCGGATCGGTGGGTATCGGCGTGATCGTGTTCAGGATTTTGTTGCCACCGTAGACCAACCCGTCGCCGCCGCCGGTCGCGAAATCGCTGCCACCGTGGAAGCTCACGCCAAAGGCGTCGGAGCGCTTCAGCTGGAGGTCCATGATGACCGCTTCGATGAAGACCTGCCGCCGCGGCTGGTCGAGCCTGTCGATCACCGCTCGGAGCGACGCGTAGTCGCGGAGCGACGACGTGATGACGAGCGAGTTGGTGGCCTTGTCGGCGCTCACCTTGATGCCGCCCTCGAACACCCCCGGCGTGGGGTTGGCGCCCCCTCCGGCCGCGCCGCGCCGCGCCTCGCCGCCCTTCGCGCCGGTGATGATGTCGCCAAGCGTCTTCGAGAGCTCCACCGAGTCGGCGTGCTGAAGCGGCAGGACGTGGATCTGCCCCTCGCCGGTCTGCGGCACGTCGAGCCGCTTCACCAGCTCGAGGATGCGCAGGTACGCCTTCTCGGTCGCCACGATGATGACGGCGTTCGTGCGCTCGTCGGCCACGATCTTCGCGATGCGATCGGCGCCATGCGCGGCGCCCTTGGGCGCCGCCCCCTTCGGCGCAGGAGTGTTGGCCGAGCTGCCGCCCGAGCCCTTCACGTCGAACAGCTCGTTCACGCGCTGGGCGATGTCGGAAGCCGACGCGTAGTTGATGGGCTCGATGAAGACCTGCTCGCCGGCGCCCCCCACGTCGATCTCCTCGAGCAGGTGCATCATCCGGCGGATGTTCGCGCCCGTGTCGGTGATGATGAGCAGGTTGCCCGGCGCGTGCACCGTGATGTCAGCGTCCTTCGACTTGAACTTGCCGAGCACGTTGGCCGCGTCGTCGGCGCTCACGTGGGCCAGGCGGTGGATGCGGGTGATGTAGCGGTCCTCCGCGGTGGCCGCCTGCGTGGAGCCGTAGACCGGCGTGCCTTGCGCGACCGATCCAGCCGTCTCGATGATCTTGAAGAAGCGGCCGTGGGGCACCACCGTGAGGCCGTTCGTTTCCAGGATGGAAAGGAACGCCTGGTAGGCCTCGGCGACGGTGACCTTCTGCGGCGAGTAGACCGTCGCCTTGATGGTCTTGAGCTTGCCGCCGAAGATGAAGCGCTTGCCCGTGAGCTGGGCTATCACCCGCACGAGCTCGGAGAGATCGGCGTCGTCGAGCGAGAACGACACGAGGTAGTTCGGGCTCCGCGGCTCGTACTGCACGCCCTGCTCGAACTGCGTGAGGCCGGAGGTGTCCCCCGCGACCTTGCCGTTCGGGAGGAGGGTGCCGGCGGCGCCTCCCGCGGGCGGCGTCGCCGGGGTGCCAGCGCCCGGCGAGGCCGGGGCCGGGACCGGCGCCGCACCCGGCGCCGCCGCCGCCGCGGGGGGCTTCGCGGTGTCCGAGAGAGTGCGCGCGCCGAGGACCGTCGTCATCTTCTGCGGGATGAGGCGCGGGGCCTTGTCGACAAGCTGGGCGCGCGCCGGGGCCGCGAACGTCAGCGTGGACAGGGAGAGTGTGAGCAGGAGGGATCGCTTCATGGGGAGGGACGGGACGGTCATGGGACGTTCAGATCGACGAGCGGGACTTCTTGGCGCTCTCGGCGCGGTGTGCAGGCGGCGAGGGCTGCGCGGGCGGGGCGTCCCCGAGCGGCGCCGTGGTCGCGGGGACGCCGGGGCTCGGCCGCGGGTCGAGGGTCGCGGAGGCGACGACCATCGCCCCGCAGAGGAGCCCCACGAACCCGAGCGACGCGCCCACGATGATCGCCGTCGTGCGGAGGGTGGCGACGATCAGGCTGGGGACAGAGTGCGCGGAAGTACCTTGATTCATTGTAGTTTCTGCGCTCACTTGATGTTGTAGTCGATGTTCATGTTCTGGCCGCGACGGTTCAACGTGATGTTGAGCTTGTCGGCCGTGCGCAGGCGGGCGTACGCCTCGAGGGCCTTCTCCGGGCTCGCGATGTCGAACCCGTTGATGGTCTGCAGGCGATCGCCGTTCTCCATGCCGAGAGTGCCGAGGAGCGTGTCGGCGCGGACGCCGAAGAGGCGGATGCCGACCACCTTGCCGTTCTCCTGCTCGGGCACGATGCGCGCCTGGCGCATGAGATCGGCCTGGTTCTCCAGGATCTTGTCGACCACGCCGCGGTCGACGTTGAACTCGTTCGCGCTCACCTTGACGATGCCCTTGGAGATCGAGGGGTCGATGCCCGGGGCGCCGCCACCTCGCTTGGCGGGCTGCGGGCTCACGGGCGCGGGGGCGGCCTCCGCCTGCGCAGGCTGCCAGAGGCCCACCTGGCAGAGCGCCGAGCCGTTCTCGAGCCACACGCGGTCCCACCCCACGAAGTGAACCTTCTTGCCGGCGATTTCCCCGCCCCGCCGGCGGAGCTGCGATTTCGTCTCAGCCCCGGTCGTCATGGCCGCGAAGGACCAGTCGGGGTCGGACGAGGCGGTGATCACCAGCACCTTCACTCCATCGCAGCGCGGCGCGGTCATCGGGTCGCTGGTGTCGACCGCCGCGGTCGCCTCCGGCGTGTCCGACGGCGGCGGGGCGTTCAGGGCGCCGGCGACGTGGTCGAACGGGTTCCGCGAGAGGATGACGTCCGCGGACGTCACTCGGGCCACGGATGAGGCCGTCGGGGCTGCGCGCGCGACGAGCGGCGGTGTGGTCAGGTGCTTCTCGTCGGGGGTGAGGAAGAGCGCCCCCGCGAGCGAGGTCACCGTCTTCGCGGACACGTACGCCAGGAGCCCAACAGGCACGAGGAGCACGGCCCAGAAGTTTCGTCGAATCAGCTGATCGACCGCCATGGTGGCTGCCTGTAGCAGGGCCCGTGCCAACAAAGAAACGGCGAATTCTGGGGGGCGCCCCGGCCGCACCTCGCCACGTTGGCAAAGCGGGCTCCCAGGGGGCGAACCTTTGCCAAGTTGTCAAAGCGTCTCGGCGGCGCGGCGGCGCGGACTCGGGGGCCGCGAGCGCTCGCTCACGCGTCGTCGGTGACGCCGTCGAGCTTGCGGTAGATGGTCCGGGTCGAGATCCCGAGGAGCTGGGCCGCGACCGACTTGTCGCCTTTGGCGTGGCGCAGGGTCTCGCGAATGACCCGGTGCTCGATCTCCGACAGCGGCGTGCCGATGGGGAACTCGAGGGTCCGCGCGAGAGGCGCTTTCGTCTCGGCGAGGTTGTCGGGCAGGTCGGCCTCAGAGATCGTGTCGGAGCGCGACAGCACGACGGCCCGCTCGATGACGTTCTCGAGCTCGCGGACGTTTCCGGGCCAGGGGTAGTCGAGCAGCGCTTCCATGGCGCCGCGCGCGACGCTGGGCTTCGCCTTGCCGTTCTTCGCGCAGTACATGAGCAGGAAGTGGTCGACGAGCAGCGGGATGTCCTCGCGGCGCGCGCGGAGGGGCGGCGCGGTGACGGCGATGACGTTGAGGCGGTAGAACAGATCCTCGCGGAAGCGACCGGCCTGAACCTCGGCGGTGAGATCGCGGTTCGTGGCGGCGACCACGCGGACGTCGGCCTTCGTGGGCTCGCCGCCGACGGGCTCGTACTCGCCCTCCTGGAGGACCCGGAGGAGCTTCACCTGGACCTGCGGCGTAAGCTCGCCGATCTCGTCGAGGAAGAGGGTGCCGCCAGCCGCTCGGGCGAACCGGCCCTCTTTCCTCGCGACCGCGCCGGTGAACGACCCTCGCTCGTGACCGAACAGCTCGCTCTCGAGGATGGTCTCGGGAATGGCCGCGCAGTTCACGGCGACGAAGGGGCCGCGCGCGCGCCCGGAGCGGTCGTGGACGCTGCGCGCGAGCAGCTCCTTGCCGGTGCCGCTCTCGCCGAGCACGAGCACGGTCGCCTGGCTCGGCGCGGCCTGCGAGCACACCTCGACCACGCGCCGCAGCGCGGGCGAGTTGCCCACTATCTCACGCCGAGAGAGCAGCTTGATTTCCTGCTTCAGAGAGCGGTTCTCGGCCACGAGGCGCTGCCGCTCGGCCGCCTTCTTCACGCTCTTCACGATCGCGAGCCGGCGGAGCGGCTTCTCGACGAAGTCGTAGGCCCCGTCGCGCATCGCCGAGACCGCCGCCTCGACCGATCCGAAGGCGGTCATGAGCACGACCTCCACCTCCGGGCTCACCTGCTTCACGGCCCGCAAGAGCTCGAGCCCCGTGATGCCGGGCATCATGAGGTCGGTCAGGACGACGTGCACGCGGTGCTGCCGGAGGATGTCGAGGGCGCTGCGCGCGTCGTAGGCCGCGAGCACGCGCATTCCCTCGCGCGAGAAGATCTTCTCGAGGGATTCGACGTTGGAGCGCTCGTCGTCGACGACGAGGATGGTCACGTCCAGGCTGGGTGCGCCCGGCGCGGCGCTCGCGCTCCGCGGCGGGTCGCCCTCACGCGGATCACGCGCGTCGCTCATCGAATTGCCTCCCTTGGCCCGACGCGGGCCCTCACGCGGCGCCCACCCGCAGGCGCAGCGACCGCATCACCGCGCGCAGCTCACCGCGCGCATCGAACCGCAGCACCCCGCGCCCCACCTCGTCGTCCTCGCCTGCGTAGAGGCTGAACGGCACCTCCGTCGCGGTCGCGAGCGGCGCCGCCGGGAGCACCTCTACGTACCCACGGAGGGTGCGGGGCGAGCCGTCGTCGCCCTCGAACCCGAGAGCGAGGAGCAAACGCATGTGGGCCTCGCGGCGGAACGCGAGCGAGCCCGAGAGCACGCGATCGGTGGCGATCCCCTCCGCCGAGACACGACCCGTCACGCGGCCGACGCGCCCGATCAAAGCGCCGCCCGATCCGTGGAAGTCGACGCCGAGCGCGCAGTCGATCGCGCGGTCTCCCAGTGGGGCCTCGAGGAGGTGAAAATGCCCGCGGAGCGAGAGCTCCGCGGTCGCGCCCAGCCGCGGGAGCATCAGCCGGCGCCGCCCGCTTCCGACGGCGGCCGCACCACCAGGCGCTCGAGCACTCCGCCCGAAGCCACGGCGTCGAGGAGCGCGTCCACGTCTTCGGGCTGGACGCGGCCGTACGAAACGTGCTCCGGCTCCTGCTGGACGGTGGCGCCAATCTCGCAGAGATCCAGGCAGGTCGACCCACACGCGCGCACGTCGCCTGCGACGCCGCGGGCGAGCAGCCCGGCCTTCAGACGCCGGAGAAGCTCTTCGCCGCCCGAGGCGGCGCACGAGCCCTTCGGGTGGCCCTCGTCGCGGCGGTTGGTACACACGAAGAGGTAGCGTCGGCGGTGCGGCACGACGCCACACTCTGCGCACGGGGCTCGCCGCGTCAAGAGCTGACACGCTTTCCGCGGAGGGAAAGTTGGTGTAACCGCAAGCGGATGAAACGCGCCGCGCTCCTCGCCTCGCTCGCCTCGCTCACCGCCGCCGTCGCGATCGCGTGCGGTGGCGGGAACGACAACCTCCCGCCGCCCCCGCCGCCCCCGCCGCCCCCACCGGAGGTCGTCACGGCCGCGCCGCCGCCTTCGGCCGTTGTCGACGCCGCGCCGCCCGAGCCCGCGCTGCCCCCCGTGACCCTGGCCCCCGGGCAAGCGAGCCCGGACCCGGCGGCGCCGCTCCCCACGGTGAAGCTGACCGCCCCGCGCCGCGACGAGGTCATCCCCACGGCGAAGGCGGGCGACTTCGCGGTGAAGCTGGACGTGCGAAACTGGCAGACCGCCGTGGGCAGCCAGCACGTGCACCTCATCCTCGACAACAAGCCCTACAAGGCCATTTACGACACGAAGGCGGGCGTCAAGCTGGCCGACCTCGCGGGCGGCCCGCTCGAGGAAGGCCAGCACGTGCTCGTCGCCTTCCCGAGCCGCGCGAACCACGAGTCCGTGAAGACCAAGGACGCCCTGGTGGTGGTCCCCTTCTTCGTCGGCAAGAAGGGCGAGGCCAAGACCGACCCCAAGGGCCCGATGCTCGTCTTCAGCCGCCCGAAGGGCGACTACAAGGGCGACGCCGCCAACCACGTGCTCGTCGACTTCCAGCTCGTGAACGTGACGCTCGCCGCCGGCAAGGAGCACGTCCACGTGTCGGTGACCGGGCCGGGCATCGAGAAGGAGCTCACCGGCGACGTCGAGAAGTTCGGCGCGCCGCTCTACCTGGACGGGCTCCGGAACGGCGCCTACGAGCTGACGGTCGGGCTCCTCGGCGCCGACAAGAAGCCGCTCGCCGGGCCTTGGAACCGCACCACCCGTACGATCCACATCGACCACGACGCGCCCGCCGAGCCGGCCCACGCGCACGAGCCGGCTGCGGCCGACGCAGGCGCGCCCACCGCGACGCCCGCGAAGGCCCCCGCGAAGGCCCCCGCGAAGGCCCCCGCGAAGCCCGCGACGAAGAAGTGAAGCGCGCGCGACGCGCAGCGCGGCCGCGCTCACCAGGGCGCGCCGCCCCGGCGACGCGTACGAGGAGCTGACCTGTGCAGTGGGTCGTGCTCCTCGTCACGCTCGCGATGTGCGCGGTGGCCGCGACCCTGGTGGTGCGCCACCGGCGCCTCGTCGTGAGGGTCGAGTCGCAGCAGCTCGAGCTCGTGGCGCGCAGCCGCGAGCTGGCCACGGCGAGCGACGCGCTCTTGCAGACCCAGGAGGCCCTCGCGAGGAACGTGCAGCTGGCGGCCGTGGGTGAGCTCGCCGCGATGGTCGCGCACGAGGTCAGGAACCCGCTCGCGATCATCTCGAACGCCGTGGCGGGCCTGCGCAAGACCGAGATCTCTCGTGAAGACGAGGAGATCTTGCTCGACATCCTCCAGGAAGAGACCGTGCGGCTCGAGAACCTCGTGTCTGACCTGCTGCACTATGCGCGCCCCATCCGCGTGGTGCCGGTGCCCATCCACATGCGCGAGGTCATGGATCGCGTGATCGCGCGGTTGGGCGCGTCGATCGGCTGCGACGTGGCGCTCGAGCCGGCGCCCGACGGCGACGTCGTGCACGGCGACGGCGATCTCCTCCGCATGGTGTTCGACAACCTCGTCGACAACGCTGTGCAGGCGATGCACGGCCAAGGGACGGTGAGCGTGCGCATGGCGCGCGGCGCGCGCGACGGGGTGCGCGGCACCACCATCGACGTCGTGGACACCGGCGACGGCATGGACACGGCCGTGCGGCACCGCGCGAAGGATCCCTTCTTCACGACCCGCCCGACGGGCACCGGGCTCGGCCTCGTCATCGTCGAGCGCATCGTCAAGGCGCACGGCGGCCACTTCGGCTTCACGAGCTCGGCTGGCGAGGGCACCACGGCCACCGTCTTTCTCCCCGACGAGACCCCCGAGGCCACGTCCGGCGTGCTTAAACCGCTCGTCGCGCCGCTCCCGTCCTCGGAGGAGCTCGGCGGTTGAGCGCGCGCGCCGAGATCGTGGCGCTCGACCGGGCGCACGTGTGGCACCCCTACACGGCCGCCGACCTCTGGGAGCGCGAGGACCCCCTCGTTGTCGCGAGCGCCAGCGGCGCGTGGCTCGTCGACGTCGACGGCGGGCGCTACCTCGACGGGAACGCGTCTTGGTGGACCAAGACCCTCGGGCACGGCCACCCACGCCTGCGCGAGGCCCTCGCGCGGCAGTGTGCCCTCGCCGACCACGTCGCTTTCGCCGGCATCACCCATGAGCCCGCCGCGCGGCTCGCCGAGGAGCTCGTCCAGGTCGCGCCGCCGGGTCTCGAACGTGTATTCTACACGGACAACGGCTCGGGCGCGATCGAGGTGGCCGTCAAGATCGCGCTGCAGTCGTTTCGCCAGCGCGGTCGCCCGGAGAAGACCCGGTTCGTCGCCCTCGACGGCGCGTACCACGGGGACACCGTCGGCGCGGCGAGCCTCGGCGGCGTCGAGCTCTTTCGGCGCCCGTTCGCGGGGGTCCTCTTCGAATGCCTGCACGCAAAGACCTCGGATCCGCTCGGCCTCCCTCGGGTGTTCGCGGCCTTGGAGGCGCTCCTTCGCGAGCACGCAGCGACCGTCGCGGCGGTGTTCGTCGAGCCGGTGCTTCAGGGGGCCGAGGGCATGCGCACCTATTCGCCGGAGCTCCTGACTCGGCTCCGCGCGGTCTGCACCGAGCTCGACATCCTGCTCGTGTGCGACGAGGTGTTCACCGGCTACGGGCGGACGGGCCCCATGTGGGCCTCGGCCCACGCGGGCGTCTCGCCCGACATGATGTGCCTCGGCAAGGCCTTCTCCCAGCTGCTCCCGATGGGCGCCACGCTCGCGACGCGGGAGCTCTACGACCAGTTCCGCGGCGACAAAGAGCGCGCGCTCCTCTACGGGCACACGTTCGCCGGCAACCCGCTCGGCGCGGCGGTGGCGCGCGAGGTGCTGGCGATTTACCGCGACGAGGACGTGCTCGGCCAGGTCGGCGCGAAGGCCCCGCGGCTGCGGGCGCTCGTGGACGACCTCGCCAAGCTGCCCGGGGTCTCCCGGCCACGCGCGCTGGGGATGGTGGCCGCGGTCGATCTCGACGGCGAAGCCTCACCGTTCGAGGGCGAGGCCTCCGACTACCTCGGGGCCGCGGGATGGCGTGTGTACCGAGAGGCGCGCGCGCGCGGGGCGTACCTGCGACCGCTCGGCAACACCGTGTACCTGTGCCCGCCGCTCACCATCGACGATCACGAGCTCGACACCCTGCTCTCCATCTTCGCGGAGAGCGTGCGCGCCGCGCTCGCGTGAAGCGGCGAAATCCCACGTTTCGGCCGGCACCAGGGGCGGGGCCGTCTCAGCTCACTGGATGACGATCTTGCTCTTGTACATGCCCATGCCGCACTGAAACGTGAGCGTACGCGCGTCGCCCGTGGGCACGGTGATGGCGACCGGCGTGTTCAGCGGCAGCTCCTTCGTCACGCCGAGCTCCGGAAAGACGACCTTGGTCGCGCAGGTCTCCTCGGTCGTGCGGGTGAACGTGAGCTCGAGCGGCGCCCCCTTCTCGACCTTGACCGAGCTCGGGGAGAACCCGTTCGCGTCGGCGGTGACGGCGACCTTCCCGCCCCCGGGCGCGAGCGGCGCGGTCTTGCAGCCGAGCGCGGTGGCCGAGAGGCCCACGGCGAGGAGCGGGGCGAGGTGGGCGAGGCGAGCGCGAACGAGCGGCCGCGTGTGGCTCGAGCGGGACGACGTCATGGGCCGCGACTCTAGCCGAAGCGCGGCGGATTGACACTTGGTCACGCCGGTGCGCCGCGTCGTCCCAAAAAAGCGCAACGGCCCTCGCGAGGATCGCGAAGGCCGCTGCGTCCCCCTAGGAGAGGGACCGGGAATTGGTCGGGGCGAGAGGATTTGAACCTCCGACTCCTCGGTCCCGAACCGAGTGCGCTACCAGGCTGCGCTACGCCCCGAAACTTGCGGGCAGCTTATTGCTTTTTGCGAGCCCCTCGTCAACGGGTTTCGCGCGCGCCTCGTCGATCGGGTGTAGAAAGGTACGCGTCCCGCAACGAGGAGACCCCATGCAGCCCGAGACGCCCGCGGTGAAGATCCTGATCGTCGACGATGACCGGGCCATCTGCGAGTACATGCAGATTCTCCTCGAGAAGGACGGTTTTCAGGTCACCGCCACCACCGATCCGACCACCGTCGAGGACCAGATTCGGGGCGGCGGCTACCACCTCGCGATCCTCGACTTGATGATGCCCAAGATGGCCGGCATCGAGACCGTGAAAGCGCGTCCGGAAGATCGACACCGATATCGCCGTCGTCATGTTCACGGGCTACCCGAACCTGGAGACCGCCGTGGCGTCGATGAAGCTCGACGCCGTCGACTACCTCAAGAAGCCGGTCGTGCCAGACGAGCTGCGCGAGGTGATCGGCCGCGTCATGCGCAAGAAGGGGCTCGCGCGCACGCCGGAGGAGCAGCTCCACCGGGTCATCGGAGACACGATCCGCCAGCTCCGCAAAGACAAAGATCTCACCCTCAAACAGATGGCCCGGCGCACGAACCTGAGCGTGTCGCTCCTCTCACAAATCGAGCGCGCCGAGTCGTCGGCCTCGATCTCGTCGCTCTACAAAATCGCGCTCGCGCTCGAGTCGCGCATTCAAGATCTGTTCGGCGAGTACTAGGCTAGGGCATCCGCGTGCCCGCGATGCCCTCGCGGGGGGAGACGAACACCAAGGAGAGCGTCCGCGCCACGACGACGCGGGCCCCGAGCGGCAGCGGCACCTCGCAGCCCTTGCCGACCGTGACGCCGTTCACCTCCGTGCGCGCGTCGGAGAGCGCGCGGAGCGCGAAGCCGGTCGTGCCCCGCCGAAGCTCGAAGTGCCACCGGCTGATCATCGAAGTGGCCTCGGGACTGGCGGCCTCGAGCACGACGTCGTTCGCCTTGACCCCCTCATGCTCGGCGATGCGCCCGAAGCCGAGGAGATCGCGGCGCGGGAGGGTCCAGACGCGTCCCGTCTCCTCGCACCGAACGCTCGTGGGAAACGTGGCCTCATCCTCCCACTCGAGGGCCACGAGCGTGACGGGCGGCTCGACCCCCTTGAGGTGGGCCGCAGGGAGCGCCCGGCATCGCATGCGCAGCGCAGGCGGAAGCTCGAGGTAGGCCGCCCGCGTCAGCCGTAGCTCCGCCTCGGCCAGCCCCTCTTCCTTGCCGCTGCCGGCGACGCGCGCGCACAGGTTCACCGAGTCACCCGCGACGCTGACGCCGTCGGTGAGCACGAAGCCCCAGTGGAGCCCGCCGCGAAGCGTGAGGTGGTGCTCGCGGGGGCGAGCGAGGTTCTGCGCCGAGGCGGCGCGCTGGATGGCGCTGAGGGCCTCGGCCGCCGAGGGGGCGTCGGGAAAGACGAAAAATGCGCCGTCCCCCGCGGTGTCGACCAAGCGGCCGCCGTGCGCCCCGATGGCCTCCTGGACGAGGTCGAAATGGCGCTGCTGGAGCGCCCGCCCCGCGACGTCGCCGAAGCGTCGGAAGTACTCCACCGAGCCCACGACGTCGGTGACGCACACAGCGAGCGTTTGCCCAAATCGTCGCTGGAGCGCCGCCGAGAGCTCGTCCTGGAGGCGAAGGAGCTCCTGCAGCGTGGGGGACTCGGTGTCGAACGCCATGGGTCTGGGCAAAGTGTATCGACTGCGCGCGCGCCTGTCGCGAAAGTGGCGCAGGCAACGCGTCACGGCGCTTCGCGCGACGCGAAAGCGTCGTTCGTGGGCGATTTTCCCCGCGAGGCGGCGAAGCTTTCGTACGATGACGCCGCGATGGCCACCGTCACGTCGCTCCGAACCGACTGGGAGAGAGCGGTCGAGAGCAATCGACCGCAAGACGCCCTCACCGCGTTGAGAGGACTGCAACGCCTGGAGCCGAAGGAGCCCCGCTGGCCCCACCGCCTAGGCGAGACCCTGCGACGCCTTGGCAAGCACCAGGAAGCGGCCGAGGCCTTCCTTCGCGCGATTGAACTCTACCACACCCAAGGCTTCGCGGCCCGCGCCGAGGCGCTCGCGAAGTCGGTGCTCCAGCTCTCCCCGTCCAAAGCGGACGTGGTGGCGCAGATCCGAGCGCTCCCCACACCTTCGGGGCCCTCGAGTCCTTTCCTGGCGGGCTCGGCGAAGATGCGGGCGGCGGCTCCTACCCGCCCGTCCGTCGACCCTGAGGTCGCCGCGAGCCCGAAGCGCGCAGAGCCGCCGCCGCTTCCACCGTCCGAGCTGCTGACGGCGCCCGGCGCCGAACCAGGGCGCACGGCGCCGGCGTCGTCGACTCCCCCGGGCGCCTCGGCGAGCGCCTCCCCCACGGCGAGGCCGGCCGACGAGGCACCGGCCACGGGCACGCCACCCGCCGAGGGGCTGGCCTCAGGAAAGCCGCCCGGCGAAGCACCGGTGCGGCGGGGGCCGCCCCCGATCCCCACGGCCGCGACTCCCCGCTTCGACACCGATACGAAGCCGAGCGCCGGTAGGCTCCTGATCCCCCGTGAAGATGGCGACGAACGGAGCTCGTCGCGGGTGGAGGTCGTGCCTCGGCGCGCGCCCGACCCGCCCCCGGTGCCACGCCGCGCCTCGACGACCATGCCGGTCCCCGCGCCGGCCCCAACCCGGCCGGTCCTCCCACGCGAGGAAGAGGACGACGCGCCCTCGTCCCGACGCGATCACAGCGTCGAGGTCGTGGGGCCCGTGGGGCCGCGCGCGTTCCCTACGCGACAGAGCCTGGAGCGCTCTGACCTCCGAAGCCCGAGCGAGGCCGCTCGCCCCTACACTTCCTCGACCTTCCCGACGCGCCCGGCCCTCGATCTCGGCCTCGACCTCCGCCGCCAGGCCGCCGACGCACCGCCTGCCTCCCGGCGCGACCAAGAGGGCGAGCAGCTCGGGCCCCTCCGAGCACGTCCGCCGACCGCGCCGCCGCCCTCGAGTCGCCCCGTCCCCGCCGTCGAGACCCCCCGCGTCCCCGCCGTCCGAATGCCGCCGGCGGCGCTCGGCGTCGCGCGAGAGGACGACGACGTGCCGGCGTCTTCCCGTCCGCACGCGATCGAAGTCCTCGCGCCAGCGCGGGAGCGCCGCTCGGAGCGCGCTGAGCCGCCGTCGTCGCGGCCGGCGGCGCTCCAAGAGCGGACCGCTCCGCCCCCGCTCGGCGGGCGCGCGGGGCCGCCCCCGATACCGCGCGCGGCGGTGGAGCCCCCCTCGTCGTCGCGCGTGCCTGGGTCTGTTCGCCCCCCTCGCTTCGACCCGAGGAGCGACGACGCCCCCCTACCGCTCGCAGCGACTCCACCACCCACATCCACCCACACCTCTCCGCCCGCCTCCACGCCCCCCGAGGAGCGCGAACGCGTGCTCGGCGCGGCCGCACCGCCCGTTCCCCCGGTGGCCCCCGCTCCCGACGCCACGCCAGCGCCGCCGGCGGTCGCGACATCGCCGGCACCGCCCGCTCCCGCCGCGGCGCTAGCGCCGCCGGTAATCGCCCCACCGCCGGCGCCACCGGTGGTCGCTCCATCGCCGACACCCGCGGCGCATCGCGCGGAGGCTCCGCCCGAGGCGCGCCCCCGCCCGCACGTGCTGGTCCCGGAGCCGGATCCGTTCCCCAGCGCCCCGGCCAACGCTTCCCCACCGGCGGCGCTCGACAGGCTTGTCGCCGTGGCGGCCCCCGTGCGCGAGCCCGCGGCCTCCTATCCGACGCCGCCCTTCGGCTCGGTCCGGAGCGCGCCCCCAGGCCCCCTCGGGGTCGGCGAGGTCGAGGGGAACGGCCTCGACAGCGCCCTCGCGGCGGAGCAACTCCGATCGCCGCGCCTGCCCTCGCGTGACCTCGACGCCGCGCCGGCGCTCGCCCACGCAGCGCGGCCCGAGGCCGAGGAGCCCCGCGGACGCCATGGGGCACCGACCCAGCCCCCGCCTCCGCTCGAGCTCGCACCGAGCCCCGTGTTCGAGGCGGTGCCACGCCGCGAGCCTCCACCGGTTCCCCTCGCGCAGCCCGCGCCCGAGCAGCCCGAGGCGCCCGAGCCTCCGCCGACGCTCGACCCCGCGCGCGAGCCTCCACCGGTTCCCCTCGCGCAGCCCGCGCCCGAGCAGCCCGAGGCGCCCGAGCCTCCGCCGACGCTCGACCCCGCGCGCGAGCCTCCACCGGTTCCCCTCGCGCAGCCCGCGCCCCTTCCAGTCGCTCCGCCTCCCCTCCCGGTCGCCGGTCTCGCCCTTCCGGTCGCTCCGCCTCCGCTCCCCGTCGCGGCGCCCGCGGTGGGCACCCCCGGGCTCGAGCCTCCGTCGCTCTCGGAGGACATCGTCATCGACGTCCGCGACTCCGAGCCACCTCCGTCGCGGCCTCTCCCCACGCTCCCGGGCGCGGGCGAGCCGCTGTTCCCGCTCGGCTCGCGATACACCATCCCATTTCCGTTCGAGCCCCAAGAGGACGCCCCCCCCCCCTCGAGCGTCCGACCGCCGCTCGGGGCGCCGCGGGTGGCGGAGCCGCTCGCCTCGGGCCCGCGCGCGGCGGCGCCATCCCAGCCCGCGATCCCCGAAGCCTCGGCGGCCGCGGACCTGGCCGAAGCGCCCGAAGCGCCCGTCGACTCGCTCGACGTGATCGAGGTTGAGGACGACCTCGAGATCCTCGAGGTCATCCCGGCGCCGAAGCGTGCGCCACCGCTCCCTCCGCGCCCGGCGCCGCGGCCGCTTCCCGCCAGCCCGGTCGAGCCTCCAGCCGCCGCGGCGGCGTCCAACGCGCCAGCTACGCCACCCACCTCGCCGGCGCTCCAGCCGCCGGCGCCTCCGGCGCTTCCGCCAGCAGCAGCCGTAGCGGCAGCCCCGCCTGCGAGCGCGGACCCCGCGGAGCTCGGCGCACCGCCCGGAGGCGACGAGCTGCGCCACACGCTGCCCTTTCCCTCCTCCGACGTGCAGCTCGAGTCGAGCCCCGGCTCGGTCCGGCGCCCGCCTCCCGCCGAAACCCTCGCGGCCAGCGCACGCCAGACGCTGATCGGAAACCCGCTGCTGGCGGTGGCAGAGGCGCGGGCGCGGGTGCCGACCGTCGCCCCCGTCGTGGCGGACGCCCCGCACACGGAGGACACGCCCGCGGGTCTCGCCGCCGCGCCCGACGTCGAGACAGCTGCGCCCGCTCCCACGCCCGCCGCGCCGGACATCGAGACGGCTGCGCCCGCTCCCACGCCCGCCGCGCCCGACATCGAGACGGCTGCGCCCGCTCCCACGCCCGCCGCGCCCGACATCGAGCCGGCTGCGCCCGCTCCCACGCCCGCCGCGCCCGACATCGAGACGGCTGCGCCCGCTCCCACCACGCCCGCCGCGCCCGCGCCTGTCGTCACACCCGATCTCTTGGGCGCGCTCGTCAGCGATCTTGGCTCCGAGGCGGCCAGCGCCGTCGCGGCCAGCGCCGCGATCGTCGAGTTCCCGGCGACGTCGCCGGTCTTCACGCGCGACGAGCCCGCGGATGGCCTCTACGTGGTGCTCTCCGGCCGACTCCGGGTGGACGGGGTGACGCTGGAGGCCGGGGCGCTGGTAGGCGCGGAGGCGATCCTGGCCGGAGCGCTCCGCGCGCATGACGCCCAGCCGATCGGCGACCTGGCGACGCTCGTGCGGATCCCGCGGACGGCGCTCGAGGGGCTCTCGAAGACGTACCCCGAGGTGGAGCTCGCCGTGCGGAGGCACCTCGAGCGGAATCTCATCGATCGCCTCCTCGCGTCCTCTCCCCTCTTCTCCGTGTTCGATCCCGACACCCAGAGGCAGTTCCTGGAGCTCTTCGAGCTACGCTCGGTGACCGCCGACGAGACACTCGAACAGCGGGGCCAGCGCGCAGATGCGCTCTGGATCTTGCTCGTGGGTCAGCTGACTCTCGAGGACGAGGGGGGGAGCCTGACCTCGGTTCCCGTGCGCGGCATCGTCGGGGCCGGAGCCGTGCTCGGCGCGCCCGCTCCAGCAACCCTCCGGTCGACGCGCCCCGGACTCGTGCTTCGGCTAGGCGCCCGACGTTTCGGGCGCCTGATGCTCGAGTACCCGCCGGCGCTGGCGCACCTGTCCGAGCTGACCTAGCGAGACGCCACCCACCTGGGCCGCGCGACGGCTCCACAAACCATCGAATCTCCATGAGATTCGGTCGTCTCAGCGGTCGACGAGCGCGCCCCCGCGGCGCGCTCAAGATGACGTCAGAAAGTCGGCGATGGGCTCGAAGATGCGGGCCTCGGCGTGGTTCGCAACGAACAGGTCGGCGTGCGCGATCGGCCACTCCTCGGTGCCGACGAGCAGCAGCTCGCGGCGCCCAGCGCCGACCTCGTCGTACACCGCGCGCGCCGTCTCTTCGGGGACGATGCCGTCTTGCCGCCCGACCACGACCATCACGGGGTTGCGAACCGACCGCAGCCCACGCGAGACGTTGACGCCGCGGACGACGAGCTCCCGCCGCCCGACCCACTCCGCGATCTCGCGGTTCAGCGAGGCCACCGGGTCCTCGACCGTGCGGACGAGCTCGCTCGCACGCGAGAGATCGGTCGAACGCGCGTTGATGTAGAGCGACAAGAGTCCAGGCGCGACCTTCGCGAGCGCCGGCAGGGCCAACCTGGCCGCCTGCCGGGTGCCCGCGAGCCGCACGTTCCCGACAACCCACGGCGACACGAACGCGGCGCGCAGCAGGGGGTGCACGCGGCGCCAGGTGACGAGACCCCCGAGGCTCACGACGCTGCCCACGCGCTCGACCGCTCCCTCCACGAGGACGAGGTGCGCGAAGGCGAGCGTGGCGCCGAGGCTGCAGCCGATGAGGTCCACCGTCGTCGCGCCGGTGCGTGTCTCTCGGGCGACGAAGGCCAGCGCGGCGCCGAGGTCGTCGACCGCGAGATCACCGAGGCTGAAGTCGACCACGTGGCCGCGCGTGCTCTTGCCTTGACCTCGGAGGTCGACGCTCCACACCTCGAGGCCGCGCGCCGCGAGGGACGCCTCCAGGGAGCGGCCGGTCGGATGGAAACCGAACACGAACGAGTTCATGCCGTACCCGGGGACGATGAGCACGGGCCGCCTCGCGAGTCCTGGGCCTCGAGCCGAGGCGTCGCCACCGCCCACCGTGCGCCGCAGCGAGAGGATCGGTCCGTGGCTCGTGGGGAGGGAGAAGTGGTCGACGTGACTCATGGTGGTGCCTCGTAGATGCTTCGCGGTCAGCCGAGGAACACCTGGCCGTGGCCGCGGTAGGTGCGCGCGCGGCCCTCGAGGTGCTCGCCGCGCACGAGCAAGTACTCGGCGAAGTGCTCGGCGAGCTCCCCCGCCTTGGCGTGGCGAAAGAAGACGGTGTCGCCGATGGCGACGTGCTGGGTGGACGGCACGAGGAGGGGCGTCTGCACCTCGCCCACGCCCTCGAGAGGCGCGAGGGTGAGCCCCTCCGGGAACCACGGCGAGGGCAGACGATCCGCCGCCGCAGGCCCCGAGGCCACGTAGCCGCCGCCCGCGCAGGTGTAGATGCCAGGCGCCGCCCGCCGAACCACCCGCAACGCGAAGAACGCGGCGGGCTCGGGCCGGACCCCCCGATACCGATCGAACAGGTGGCTGCAGAGGAAGCCGGAGCCCACCGTGAGCTCGGTGAGGGTCGACTCCTCGGCGCACCAGGCGAGGTTGCCAGTGCCGCCGCCGTTCACGATGCGCGGAGGGCGCCCGGCGGCCTCGAGCGCGCGCACCACGCGGGCCCGAGTCGCCTCGACGTCGGCGCGTGATCGGGCCTTCAGCGCGCGGCGCGCGAGCCCGTCGAGTCGCCCGCCCGGCGGGTCGTCGGAGAGGCCGGCGATCTGCGCCTCGTAGCCCATGAGGCCGCCGAAGCGGAGGCCCGAATACGTGCCAATGCGCTCGGCGAACGAGAGCGCGTCGTGCTCGCCGCGGAGCGGGCTGCGCCGCACCCCGAGGTGGAGCGCCGAGCCCAAGGGTCGATAGGCTACGTCGAGCTCGAGGACCACGGAGAGGGTCGTCGTCCGCTCGGTCGCGGCGGCGTCGAGCACCTCGAGCTGCGCGTGGTCGTCGACGACGACGGCGAGCTCCGCGCCGGACGCGGCGAGGTCGGCCAGTGAGCGCGCGTCACCGCGCTCGATCACCGGGTACGCGAGCAGGAACCCGCGGAGGCCCTGCCCGTGGAGGAAGGCGGTCTCGGCCGCCGTGTAGGTCATGAAGGTCACGCGCCCGGCCGGCGCGGCGCTCGCGATGCGCCGCAGCAGCTCGGGCGAGCGCACCGATTTGGTCGCCACACGAAGCGGCCTGTTGGCGCCCTGGGCCACATCGAGGAAGAGGCGGACGTTTCGGTCGAAGGCGTCCAGGTCCACGAGCGCGCAGGGGCGCGGCTCGTCGGCGAGGGCGCGGCGGAAGCGGCGCGCGAGCTCGACGCGTCGTGCCGGGGAGGAGCGCGAGGGCGTCACGCGCCCGGCCCGCGCTCGAGCTCGTAGAAGCGCAGCTCGCCCGCCTTCGAGTAGTAGAGCCCGCACCCGACGAACCGAAAGGCGCCCCTGAGGCGAGCTCGATAGAAGCTCCCCGGCCGCGCGAACACCTGCGCGTCGGTGCGCTCGAGGTCGCACACCGTGCGGAGGTCGCGGGCGGTGATGGCCTCGAGGTACAGAAACCCCCGCGAAAGCACGCCCAGCCGCTCGAGGGCGGCCTCTGCGGCGGCGTCATCGAGGTACTGGAGCACCCCCTGGCAGATCACGAGGTCGAAGGTCTCCCGCGCTCGGAACGTGGCGATGTTGGCGAGCTCGTGGCCGTACTTCGAGGCCGCGTACGGGCTCACCTCGAGGCTCCGGTAGTGGACGCTGGGATAGTGCGCGCGGAAGTGGTCGCGCATGAGCCCGGTGCCCGCCCCCACGTCGAGGACCGACTCCACCTCGCCGCCCAGCCACGCGACGTAGCTCATGATCATCGTGGCGAGGTGACCTATCTCGGTCGGCCCGTGGACCCGCGTCGCCGCCCGCTCGTAGTGGCGCTCGTAGTACTCAGGCCCGAAGTGCGAGAGATTTGAGCCCTGCGTTTTCGAGCGTTTCTGCGTCACGTCGCTCACCGTCGGTCACTCTACAGAACTTTTCGCGACGACGCGCGTACGAGCGCGGACCCGTCGCGTTCGCTGGCATGTCGCCGCGGACCCGGGCCCTCGAGAGGAGACGACGGCGATGGTGAACGGCACACGGGCGAGCGCGCAGGCAGTCATCGAACGCACAAAGTCTCGGCCGCCGCGCGCGCGGACCTCCATCGCCGCCGTCATCGCGGTCACATCGTGGATGTCGGTCGTCGCCGGGTGCGCCCCCGAGACACGGATCGTCGTGGCCGCGCCCGCCACCCCGACCAGCGCGACCGCGCCCGGGGCCGCGCTTCCCCTCGCGCAAGGCGCAGCCTCCAGCGAGCCGGCCGACAAGGCCCGCGCCGCCGTGAGCTCGGACGCTATCCAGGTCTTCGCCGCCGCGGAGAGCTCGGTGCTGCGCACCGGCACGTCGCAGGCCTTCATCGGCGTGGGGGTCGACGTGCCGCGGGGCCACGTGGCGTTCCGGCCCAAGGTCGCCGTCGGCCTCCTGGTCGACACCTCCGGCTCCATGGCGGGCGCCAAGATCGAGAGCGCGCGCCGCGCGGCCACGACCTTCGTGCAGAACCTGGTCGACGGTGACGTGGTCGGGGTCGACGTGTTCGACGACACGGCTCGGACGCTCGTCGTTCCCACGGTGCTCGACGCGGAGACCCGCCCGCGAATCCTGGCGGCCATCGCCGCGCTCGGCACCGGCGGCTCGACCAACATGTTCGACGGGCTCACCCTGAGCGAGTCGCACCTCGCCGGCAGCCCGGCCACCCACGCCGTACGTCGCGTCGTCATCCTGTCGGACGGCCGCGCCAACGTCGGTCGCTCGAGCGCGGCGGAGCTCGGCAACATCGCGGAGCGCGGGCTCGCTTCGCGCGTGCAGGTCACCTCGCTCGGGGTCGGGCTCGACTACGACGAGAGCACGTTGAACGCGCTCTCTGTGCGCTCGAGTGGGCGCCTCTACCACATTGGGGACCCTCGCGAGATGACCGCCACTCTCCAGCGCGAAGTGGCCCTGATCGGCGACACCGTGGCCAGCGACGCGAGCCTCGAGGTGGTGCCCGCGCCCGGCGTCCGCGTGATTGGCGCCGAGGGTGTCCATTCGACGTGGAACGGGCGCGCGTTCCGCATCCCGCTCGGCGCGCTCTTCGCAGGACAGCACCGCGAGGCGCTGGTGCGGGTCGCGCTCGACGGCGCCGAGGCCCAGACCGAACGCCCACTCGCGAGCGTTCGCCTGGTCTACCGCGATCCGCGCGACGGCGATCTCGAGCGGGTCAAGGAGACGGTCGCCCGGGTCTCGTTCTCGTCCGACGACGCGGCCGTCGCGCGGGGCGCGGACGAGCGCGTCAAGGCGATGGTGTCGCTCGTGGACGCCGGTCGCGTCCAAATCGCGGCCGCGCAGCGCATCAACGAGGGCGACTTCGCCGCCGCGGACCGCGAGCTCAGCGTCGCGCAGCGGAGCCTCGAGGAGCGCGCGCACGCCACCCGCGACGTCGCCGAGAAGAAGCGCCTCGACTCCCAGGCGCAGGCGCTCGGCGCGACCCGCAGCTCGGTCGCGAAGGCCGCGGCGGCGCCGAAGCCGGTCCAGCGGAGCGAGGCGCTCAAGCTGAACAAGGAGGGCATGAGCACGATGGGTTTCTGACCGTCGACCTCAAGGACCCCCGATTGCACAGCGCGGGGGCGCGAGTTTTCGTAGACTCACGGCGTGAGCGACCGAACGCCACCTCGCGCCGCTGGGCCGGGTGACACGCAGCCTCTGGGTGACCGCACCGTACGCATGGGCGAATTGCCCGCGTGTCCCGCGGCGGCCGCGTCTCCGGCGGCGGCCGGAGTCGAGCCTGCGACGGCCGGAGCGCGTCAGGTCCACCCGACGCTGACGAGCCAGGCCGCGGTCCCGGGCCTCACGCCCGCCCTTCCGGTCCCGATCTCGCCGGTGCCCGCTCACCTCGCGGGCGCCTTGGCGGGGGCTCCGCTCGGCCCCGCGGTGGTCCTCCAGGCTCCGCCCCGCGTGAACACGGGGAGCTTCGCCGCAGCGCCAGCACCCCCGGTGTCGGTCCACGGCAATGAGCGGCCGATCACCGGCAGCTTCGGGGCGGTCCCCTCCACGCGCGGCACGATCAAGCTCCCTGAACCGGGCACCACGCTGCGCTCGACGCGCGGCGAGTACGTCGTCACGTCGGTGCTCGGCGCCGGGGAGTTCGGCGCTGTCTTCGATTGCATCGGGCCGTTCGATCAACACTACGCGGTGAAGGTCATTCGGCCCGCGAACCGGCCGTACGCGGAGGTGCACGCGGAGTGGGCGCGCGAGGCCTCCCGGCTCATGTCCCTCCGCCACCCCAACGTCGTGTACATCCATGACGCCTTCGAGCAGGAGGCGCTCTTCTACCTCGCGCTCGAGAAGTGCGAGCACTCGCTGAAGGACATGCTGGGCGCGCCGATGCAGGAGGGGCTCGTGCTCGAGCTCACGCGGCAGCTCCTCGCGGCCGTGCAGTTTCTCCACGACAACGACGTGGTGCACGACGATCTCCACGCCGGCAACGTGCTGATGAGGCACCTCACAGACCGGCCCGTCGTGAAGATCAGCGACTTCGGGATAAGCCACGAGCTGCGCGGAATGACCGCCATCCGACCCAACGTGGTGCACCACGCGATCATGGCCCCGGAGATCCTCTCCACGGGCTACACGAGCAAACAGAGCGATCTCTACCAGGTGGGTTTGCTGCTGTTCTGGATGGTGACGGGCGCGTCGGCGATCCCTCCCGCGCTCGAGTACAACGAGCTCGTGCGGCTTGTCTCGGAGGGCGAACCGCGCCGCAGGGCGGAGGCCATCGGCACGCCGCTCGGTGCGCTCATCGCCAAGATGCTGCGGCGGCGCGAGGCGTTCCGCTACAGCTCCGCGCGCGAGGTCTGGGCCGATCTGAGAGAGCTCGCGACGTGGAAGGAGCGGCAGCTCTTCCCGAGGCGGTGACTATCGGCGCCGGCGGCGCGCCACGAGGGCGAGCGCGAGCGCAAGCGCGACGCCCGCCACGCCGACCGGGCTGACCCAGCCCGCGGCGCGTGGGTTGGCGGCGCAGCTGTTCGACTCGGCGTCCTCCGGCCTCAGGCCCGAGATCCGCACGCCCGCGTCCTCCTCGGGGAGGGGGATCACCGTGGGCGCCGTGCTCGGCGTAGGGCTGGGCGGCCCGGCGTCCGGCACGGGCAGGGGCGGGGGCGCGGCGTCGCGCGGCGCGGGCTGCGTGATGGTGAAGTCACCGCACGAGTAGAACGTCGCGTTCGCCCCCGTCCCGGGCTCGGAGGGAGTCGGGTTCGGGCAGCCCGCGGCGACGTTCACGAGCTGCCGCACCGCGACCGTGCACGTGGCGCCGCCCCGGCACGCCTGCGGGACCGCGAGCGGCGCCGAGATGGTACGCGCAGCGGTCGCTTGGTCGTCCGCCACCTGGAACACCCCCCCAAGCTGCGCGCCGGCGGCGTTCAGTATGACCGCTTGGAAGCAGCCGAGGCTCGTGTCGCCCGCGCCGTCAGCGAAGGACACGTTGAGGGTCGTGGTCCCCTCTGGGTACGCCTTTGCGCCCGCGGAAGCGACCCCACCGCAGGGCGGGTTCGCGTTCAGGCTGTCGCTCGCCGAGCGCGACGGCGGCTCGGTCACCCGCACCTTCGCGAGCGCGGCGCCCGGGAGCGAGGCGAACGAGGCGAGGACGACGGCCGCGAGGACGATCATGGCTCGGGTGCGCATGCGCCGACAGCTTAGCACGGCGAGGCCGGCAAACCGCCCCGCCCGCGGATGCCCGGTGGTGGTATGAACCCGGGGTCGTGCCAGGCCCCGAAGACGTCAAGCCGGTTCTCCTTGGGCGCTACGCCCTCGTCGCCAAGCTCGCGGACGGCGGAATGGCCACGCTCTACCTCGGGCGCGCGTCCGACGGTGGCCCCGACGACCTCGCGGCGCTGAAGGTCATCAAAGATGGGCTCACCGGCGACGAGGTGTACGAGGCCATGTTCCTCGACGAAGCACGGATCCTCTCCTTGCTCTCGCACCCGAACGTGATCCGCACCCACGGCTTCGGGATCACCCCCGGCGGACACGGCTACATCGCGATGGAGCTGCTGCTGGGGCGCACGCTCGCGGACGCGTGGGACGACCACGCGCGCGCCGATCAGACCATGCCCCTCGCGCTGGGCACGTGGATCTGCGCACGCGTGGCCGAGGGGCTCCACTCGGCGCACGCGCTGCGCGACGAGAACGGGGAGCTCCTCCGGATCATCCACCGCGACGTGAACCCTAGCAACGTGTTCCTCACCCACGACGGGCAGGTGAAGCTCATCGACTTCGGCCTCGCCCACGCCCGCAAGCGCGCGGCGAAGACGGGCGAGGGCATCGTGAAGGGCAAGATCCCTTACCTTGCGCCAGAGCAGGCGAAGCGCTCGGACATCGACCGTCGCGTCGACATCTTCGCCCTCGGCGCCACGCTCTGGGAGGTCTGCACGGGGCGGCGCCTCTTCAAGCGCGACACCGACGCTGGCACGCTCCAGGCGGTCCGGGACGCGGACATCCCCGACGTGAGGCGGCTCCGCCCGGAGGTCCCCGACGCGCTCGCGACCATCGTCCACCGCGCCCTCGCAGAGGATCCGGCGGATCGCTACGGCACCGCCGGTGAGCTTCAGCGCGCCCTCGACGCCTTCCTCGAAGCGCAGTACGGACGCGTCGAGCGGACGGCGCGCGAGGCCGAGCTCAGCGCCTACCTCGACGCCCATTTCCCCGGAGAGCGCGCGCGACAGCTCGCGTGGGTCGCGGCCGCGAGGGCGAGCCGGGCGCCGGCTCCCGCCGTTCCCCCCACCGTGCCACCGCCCGGTCCGCTCGCCGCTCCGCCCGTCCTGCCCCACGCCGCCGGGGGGCCCGCGGGCGATGTCTCCGACGACGCGCTTGGTCGGCCCCGCGTCCCGGTCGCCGTGATCGTGACCCTCGGCCTCGTCGTCGCGGTCGTGCTCTTCGCCCTGGCGGCGCTGCGGAGCTGAGCGCGGCAAGCGCGCAAGCGCTTCGCTAGACTTTTCGGATGGACTCGAGGATGCGGCGGTCGCCCTGCTCGACAAAGGCGACCTCGACACGGTCGCCTACCTCAAGCCCGAGCAGCTGCTCCGGCCTCGCCGGGTGAAACGCCATCGTCATCGCGGCCATGTAGCCCGGGATGTCGTCGTGGGCGATGTTTACGTAACGCCTTGATTTTCCGAATGATTTAATAATACCACGGGTCACGTAGCGGTCCGTGGCGCGGGCGGTCCGTGGCGCGGCGGCGACGAGCACGCCAAGGAGGCCGAGCGAGAACGCGCGACGTGTAGCCACGCGGGAGCCACCTGGGCGAGCGTAATTCGCGGACATGGAGCGCGTCCCTTCTGGGCCACGAGGCGGTGGGATCGGCGTCGCGCCCCCGCGGCGTGCGTCGAAGCATCGTACCGCTGAACCTGGAATTGCGCCCCGAAGGGGCGAACCAAGGTCGACGGTGCCCCCGAGCCGAAGGCGGGGTGGCGCCGAGAACCTAGCTCCGGAGGTGGCGAGGTCAAGTGACGGTCGTCAAGTGGGCGCCCTCAGGTGAACGCCAGCACCTCGGCGATGCGGAGGCCCTCGAGCAGCTCGAGCGCGTCTTCGAGCGAGAGCCCCGTGATGTCGATGATGGTCTCGACGTTCACGCGACCATCGACGAGCGACACGACGAAGCCCTCGCGGTGGTCGAGCATGGCGTCGCGCAGACGATCGTCCGGGAGTATCCGGCGGGGTACGCGGCGCATCACGAACGGATCGCCGAGGAGGCTCGCCGACCCCAGGCGCGGCCGCAGCTCGGCCGGGCCGGCGCCACGACTCTCGGGCGCGGCCATGCGGTACGAGGTGGGGCCATCGACGCCATCGCGCGGCGCGCCGCTCGCGGGCGGCGCCGTGTCGCGCTCGTGCGGGTCGTCGGCCCGCCCCCCTCCTGGAGGCCCCTTGATCACCATTCGCTCCCCCGCTGTCCCGGAACCCAGGATATAGCAGCGGACGGGCACTCCTGGGGAAGCGCCGGCGCTTTCTCGCGCTCGTCAGAGTTGCTACCCTGCGGCCAGCCATGAAGACTCCAGCACGTGCGCGCGCGCGACGCCTCGCCTCGCTCGCGGCCGCGTGCAGGGTCGCGCTGCCGCTCGGGCTGCTCCTCGGCGTCACGCCGCGAGGCCTCGGAGGCCGCGAGGCGCACGCGCAAGGGAACTACCGCTCGGCGCCTCTCGGGGGGCGCTCGGCGCTCATGGGCGGCACGGGCATCGCGACGGCCCGCGACGGCGCGGCGCCGTTCCTGAACCCGGCGACGATCGCCCACGTCGACGACTCTGGCTTCGCTTTCTCCGCGAATTTTCTCCAGTTTCGGTCCACCTCGGCGCCGAGCTTCCATCGCCCTGGCGCGGTCGACGCGACGGCGTTCGGGGACCTCCAGCTCGACGAGACGCGCCTCACGACGACCGAGGTCGACCTCGTCCCGTCCACGCTCTGCTTCTTCGCGAACCTGAGCGGCAAGACCGAAGACAACGCGCCACGGCATCGCGCGTCGCTTTGCTTTGGCACGCTCGAGCGCGACGTCCGGTCGCGCCTCGCGGTCGGCTACCGCGGCGGCTCGAACGCGACGCGGGTCGAGCAGGGACAGTCGTTCCTCCACAAGTGGGGCCGGTTCTCGGTGGGCCCCGCGTACAGCGTGAACGTCACGGAAGAGCTCGCCGTCGGGGCGTCGCTCGCCGTCCTCGCCGCGAACTTCGACGACCTCTCGTCAGGCAACACGAGCATTTATTCGACCGACGGGCGCTTCCTCGCGACGGCGCTCGCCAACGTCGCGAGCGGCACGAGCATCGACGTGAACGCCACGCTCGGCGTCACCTACCGCATCGACAACCACTACCAGGTAGGCTTCGCCGCGACCGTGCCTTCGCTCCATGTGTTCGGCGAGTTCTCGTCGCTCTACCAGACCCAGTACTCTGGCAGCGACGACTACGCCTCGTCGCGCCGCGGTGAGGGCTCGTTCCGCGCCTCGACCCCCGCGAAGCTCGGGACGGGCATCTCGGCCAACCTCCCCGGGACGCGCCTCGAGCTCGACGCCTCGGTCCATTTCCCGCGCGCGCGCTCCACCGAGGCCAGGCTCTCGGTGAGCTCGTTCGACACGCGCACCGGCGCGAGCCCGACCGCCGACCAGACCTTCTCGACCGACACCCAGGCCGTCGTGAACACGGGCTTCGGCGTGGAGCGCTTCGTGCGCCCGTGGCTCGGCATCCTCGCCGGCGTGTCCACCGACTTCACGTCGACCCCGCCGCGCTCGGCGGCGCTCGCGCCCGGCGAGCTCAACGCGTTCGCGTTTCCCCGGATGAACCGCGCCTCGGGCTCGATCGGCTTCGCCACCTATACCGAGGGCACCGACTTCGTCGTGGGCGTCGAGGGCTCGCACGGCTGGGGCAAGACCTACGCGCTGAACCCGTTCGAGCTGCCCAACCGCTACGTGCCGATCGATCAGTCTTCGTGGGGATTCATGCTCATCGTCGCGGGCTCGACCAACCTGAAGGCGCTGCGCGCGACGGTCGAGAACGTGGTGAAGGCGCGCAAGCCGTGAGGGGGGTTGCCCGAGCCACGTTCTGCGCGGCCCTCGCGTGCGCGCTGGCTTCGTGCGGCGCGCCCGTCCCGCCACCTGCTCCCCCGCCCGCACCCGGGACGGCTCCCGTCGTTCCCCCGGCGGCCCGCGCGCGCGCGCGCGCGCGCGACTGCGAGCTCGTCGAGTCGTGGCCGGTGGAGACGCGGCTCGATCACGCCGACATCCCCGACGCCGCGAGCGTGTGGATCGCCATGATCGACGGGGCCCGCGAGACCCTCGAGATCGCAGAGTTTTACTTGAGCGACGCGCCGCCGAGCGCGCGTCCGTCCGCGCTCACCAAGGTGGTCGCGGCCATTCAGCGGGCCGCCGCGCGCGGCGTGCGTGTGCGCGTGCTCGTCGAGGACGCGTTCTACGCGAAGTACCCGGAGCTGCCGGACGCGCTCGCCGCCACGCCGGGGGTCGCGCTCCGCCGCGCGGAGGGCAAGCGCCTCTACGGCGGCGGCATCCTCCACGCGAAGTACTTCGTCGTCGACGGCCGCGACGCGTACGTCGGGAGCCAGAACTTCGACTACCGGTCGCTCGAGCACATCCACGAGCTCGGCCTGCGCACGCGGGACGCGAGCGTCGTGACCCGCCTGGTGGCGACGTTTCGGCGCGATTTCCGCGCCGCGGGCGGCGACGCCCCTCTGCCACCGCCGCTCGCGCCCGAGCCCGCGAACGCCGCGGTCCACTTCGCCGCAAGCCCACGGGACGCCCTCCCCGAAGGCGTGGCGTGGGACCTCCCGCTGCTCGAGGCCCGCCTCGACGGGGCACGGCGCGAGGTCCTCGTGCAGGCGCTCGGCTACAAGGCCGCGATGCGCGACGGGGCGCCGTTCGTCGCGCTCGACGCGGCCCTGCGCCGCGCGCTGGCCCGCGGGGTGCGCGTGACGCTCCAGGTGGGGCACTGGCACGGCAAGGAGCCGTCGCTCCTCGCCCTGCGCGAGGCCGGCGCCACTGTGCGGGTCCTCGAGGTGCCACGGTGGTCCGGGGGCGACGTGCCCTTCGCCCGGGTGATTCATGCAAAGTACATGGTCGTCGACGGCGAGCGCGCGTGGCTCGGCACGAGCAACTGGGAGGGGGACTACTTCCTCAAGAGCCGCAACGTGAGCGTGTTCATCGACGACGCCTCCTTCGCCAAGAGGCTCGCCCGCGTCTTCGCCGACGTCGCCGAGGCGCTGCCCGAGGCGCGCTGACGCTCCGAGCGACGCCATGACGCGCGTCGACGGTGTACGCTGCGACGGCATGCCTCGACGCCCTCCCTGGAGCCCCCTCGTGGGCCTCGCGATCGCGCTGGCGGCTCCAGCGGCGCGGGCGGAGGACGGAGAGCGTCTCATCCGCGAGATGGCGACCTGCGACGCGGTCGCGAAGATCCCGCCGCTCCTGATGCTCGGGGTGTTCGGCGTGCGCGGGGTCGTGGGCGCGGCCTCTGGCGGAGGGCGCCCGTTCATCCGCGCAGGGAGCGAGGAGCGCTTGTTCCTCGCGGCCCTCGGGACGGCCGCCGCGGGCCACTCGCTGTGCGGGCCCGCCGTGTTCGCGGGTCACGGGGCCTACGCGCGCGCCTCGGCGAGCCTCGGTCTTCGCCTCGGGCTGCCGGCCGCCGCGCTAGGGCTCACGCTAGGGCTCTACCGGGCGCGCCAGCCGCGAGGCGACTTCGGCGACGGCGCGAGCGATGGGGTCGGCGTCGCGGTCGCGGGCGTCGCGGTCCTCGCCGGCTTCGCGTTCGACTACGCGTGGGCCGCTCGCGGCGCGCGGGTCGCGCCGGTCGTCACGCCTTCGTCATCCGGCGCCGTCTTCGGGCTCGGCGGAGTGTTCTAGCCGGGACAATTCACGAGCGCTGGGAAGCCTGCGCGTACGCTCACGGGAGCTTCGCGATGAGCTGCTCACCGAGCGCCGGCTGGTCCGTGCCGCCGAACCACTGCGCCCACACGGCGCGCATGAACTCGACCCCCACGACGGCGACGGCGGAGCCCCCCTCGATGGCGAGGACCGTGAGCTTCCGATCGGTGTCGTAGGTGATGGTCACCCGCTGGCCGGCGTGCAGATTGTGGAACGCGTTCACGAACAGCGCGATCTTGCTGGAGTCCGCGTACCCGTTGCGCGCAAAACCGCCGCGCAGCGCGCTCTGCATGGTCTCGGCCTTCACGTCGCGGCGCATCGTCCAAACCACCTTCTTCGACACGTCGGCCACCATCACGCGGTGCTTGCTCTTCTCCGCCAGAGGGCCCCGGACGAAGTGCTGAATGTCGTAGATCGCGAACTCGAAGGACTCGACCGTGCGCGTCCGCACGCCCGCCCCCGTGAGCTGCCAGTCGTCCGCCGAGGCCGGTGGCGCGAAGAGCAGCGCGACGACGAGCGAGGCCAGGACGGCGAGGGCGCGGGGAGTGCTACGCGTTTGCATGAAGGGTCCGGTGTTCGCGCCCGCCGGAGAGTTCACCCCCTTACGAACACGTACGGCCCGGGGGTTCCCCTTACGCACTCGTACGATCCGGGGCGCGCAGGCTCACCGGCTCGTGGGCGACGGGAGCGCCAGCGCCAGCGGCGGGACCCACGCGGGGCACAACGCCGGGGCTCTTTGTGGGCGCAGCAGGATTCGAACCTGCGACTTCCACCGTGTGAAGGTGGCACTCTACCGCTGAGTTATGCGCCCTAACGAGGTGGAGAAGCCTACCCGAGGCCGCGCGGGGGCGCAAGCGTTCTCGGCGTCTCCTCGAGGCGGCGCGCCAGGCCTCGCGGACGCGCGCTCCGCGGAGAGCCAACGGTTCGCCGCGACCGCATATCCATCTATCTAACCTCTATCCAAATTTCTACTTCCTCGCCAGACCAGCGATGTCGCAACCTACTGTCATAATTGAGTTTTCTGTTTCACAACGGCCTGGCACGTCCCCTGCTCTAGGGTCTCTCGGAGGCCACATCATGATTCCCCCGAAGCACCACACGCTCACCACCAAGGGTGTCCCCGTCCACGCCTGGGTCGACGGCGTCGCGTTCGACCCCGGCGCGGAGCAGCAGCTCCGCAAGCTCGCCGAGATCCCGGTCGTCGGGCCGTTCGTCGCCGTCATGCCCGACGTGCACGTCGGCAAGGGCGCGACCGTCGGGAGCGTCGTGCCCACCCGCGCGGCGATCCTGCCCGCGGCCGTCGGCGTCGACATCGGCTGCGGGATGATCGCGCAGAAGACCACGCTCCGCGCAGCGCACCTCCCCGACGATCTCGCGGGGCTCCGCTCGGTCATCGAGTCGCGCATCCCCCACGGCCGCTCGCCCGGCGCGCGTGACAAGGGCTCGTGGCACGATCTGCCTCGCGCCGTGGAGAAGGCGTGGTGCGCGTCGCTGAAGGAGGAGTTCTCCGCGATGTGCGAGAAGCACCCCACGTTCGCGAAGGCGAACAGCTTCGTGCACCTCGGGACGCTCGGTACGGGGAACCACTTCGTGGAGGTGTGCCTCGACGAGTCCGACCAGGTCTGGGTGATGCTGCACTCCGGCTCGCGTGGGGTCGGGAACCTCATCGGGCAGTATTTCATCGAGAAGGCCCGCGAAGAAGCGCTCCGGCTCGACCGGCGCCTGCCCGACCGCGACCTCGCGTGGCTCGATCGAGGCACGGAGGTCTTCGACGACTACGTCCGCGCCGTGGGCTGGGCGCAGCGCTTCGCGAAGGAGAGCCGCGCGCTGATGCTCACGGCGGCGCTCGACTCGCTTCGCTCGTGGGCCGAGGAGCGGGGCCTCCCTCCGTTCGAGGCGCTCGACGTGGCGGTGAACTGCCACCACAACTACGTCGCCGAGGAAGAGCACTTCGGCGAGAAGCTCCTCGTCACGCGCAAGGGCGCGGTGCGGGCAGGCCTCGGCGACCTCGGCATCATCCCGGGGTCGATGGGGACGCGCTCGTACATCGTGCGCGGCAAGGGGAACCCGCTGTCGCTCTCGTCCTGCAGCCACGGGGCGGGGCGCGTGCACAGCCGCACGAAGGCGCGCCAGCTCTTCTCGCTCGAAGACCACGAGCGGGCGACGGCGGGCATCGAGTGCCGGAAGGACGAGGCGGTGATCGACGAGACGCCCATGGCGTACAAGCCGATCGACGCCGTCATGAAGGCGCAGGAAGATCTCGTGGACATCGTCCACGAGCTGCGCCAGGTCGTGTGTGTGAAGGGCTGAGCGAAGGAGACGGAGCCATGATCACGATCGACGGAACGACGGGAGAGGGCGGCGGGCAGGTGCTCCGCTCGTCGCTCGCGCTCTCGATGGCGACGGGCCAGCCCTTTCGCGTCACGAACATCCGCAAGAAACGCTCGAAGCCCGGCCTCTTGCGGCAGCACCTCACCTCCGTCCTCGCGGCGCGCGACGTCGCGGGGGCGGAGGTGGTGGGCGCCGCGATGGGCTCCACGGACCTCACCTTCCGACCGAAGCGCGTCCGCGCGGGCAGCTATTCGTTCGCCGTCGGCACCGCCGGCTCCTGCCTGCTCGTGCTCGCGACGGTCCTGGTGCCTCTCGCCATGGCCGAGGGGGCGAGCACGATCGCGCTCGAGGGAGGCACGCACAACCCCGCGGCGCCGCCGTACCCGTTCGTGGCAGAGTCGCTCCTCCCCGCCCTCGCGCGGCTCGGGCTCGACGCGCACGGCACGCTGGAGCGCGCGGGCTTCTACCCCGCGGGCGGCGGCCGACTGCGCGTGGAGCTGGCGGGCGGCGCGCGGCTCCGGCACCTCTCGCTGCTCCACGCGGGGGCGCTCGTCGCGCGGCGGGCGCGCGGCGTCGTCGCGAACCTCCCGCCGGGCGTCGGCGCGCGTGAGGTGGAGACGTTCGTCGCGGCGGCGGGCTGGCCGAAGGACGCGGACGCGCGCCCCGAGGTGCTGCGCGATCCCCTCGGCCCCGGGAACGCGCTCGTGGCCACCCTCGCCTACGAGCACGTGACGTGCGTGCTCACCGAGTTCGGCGAGAAGGGCGTGCCGGCCGAGCGCGTCGGGGGCAAGCTCGCCGCGGAGGTGACGCGCTTCACCGCCGCGGACGTCCCGGTGTGCGAGCACTTGGCCGACCAGCTGCTGCTCCCGCTCGCGCTCGGGGCCGGCGGGGAGTTTCGCACGCTCCGCCCCACGCCCCATTTCGATGCACAATGCACGCTATTGCGCGCGTTCCTGGGCGCGGAGGTCCGCGTGACCGACGAGGGCGGCGGGGCGTTCCGGGTGGAGGTGCCTGGCCGCACGTGACCTCGGTCATCGGTCAAGAGCCACCGATCGGGGGAGCGCGAGCGCGCCGTTCGTGGGATGCTGGGGCCATGCGCGCGCACCGTCTGCTGGCCCTGCTCCTCCTCGGCGCGCTCGTCCCGCTCGCGGCCTGCGGCACGGACGACGGCGCGGCGCCGTTCGACCCCGCCGATCCGAACCCGAGCGCGACCGCCCCGCCCACGACGACGCCGACGGTCCCGACGCTGCCCGACGCCGCGCCCGCGGACGCCTCATCTGCGCCAGACGCCTCACCTCCTTCGCCGGACGCCTCGCGAGACGCGGCGATCGACGCCACCCAGCCCGACGGCTCGAAGCCAGACGCCGCGCCCCCCACGCCGGACGCCGGCCCGAGCCCGCTCTGCCTCGCGGCGACCCCCGGCGCCTACTGCGGCAACGACATGATGCGCGACGCCGATCCGAAGGTGCTCTACCAGTGCCCCGGCGCGAACCGCGCGCCCACCTCGTCGACCCCGTGCGCGAACGGCTGCGTGGTCGCCCCCGCGGGCACCGCCGACACCTGCGCCGCGCCGGCGACGACGGGCACCTACCGGCTGCCATGGCGCGCGGGCACGAGCATGCGCCTCACACAAGACTGCAACGACTCCTGCTGCGCCGACCACGTGGGCGACGCGAGGTACGCGTGGGACTTCGCCAACGGCGGCGGCTTCCCGATCGTCGCGGTGCGTGGCGGCACCGTCACCCACCTGAAGATGAACAGCACCCGCGGCTGCGGCACGAGCTCCTGCGTCAACGACACGAACCTCGTCGTGGTCGACCACGGCGACGGAACACATGCAACCTACCTGCATCTCCAGGGCGGCACGCTCGGGCCCGGGGTCACCTGCGGAGGCACCGTCACGCGCGGGCAGGTGCTCGGCACCGCGGGCACGACGGGCTGGTCCACGGGCGTCCACCTGCACCTGCAGGTGAGCCGCGTGCACACGGGCGCGCCGCGGTGCGAGTGCGGCCCGACCGGCCAGGGGTGCGCCGCGAACACCGTCCCGTGGGCGAATTTCTGGTCGAGCGCGGCCTACCCCACCGTAGCCGTGTCCTTCGACGAGTGGGCCGCGGCGTCGACCTGCGGGAACCGCCGGATGGCGATGCCGCCGTCGCAGAACTAGGGCGCGGGCGAGGTCTCCGCCATCAACGCTACTGCTTCGTGAGGGGCGCGACCGCGAGCGCGCACGAACGGAAAACCATGTACATTGCAACCACCCCGGGCAGCCGGGCGGTCGAGGTGGCCGCCCATGGCGCGCCCGCCTCTCCCCAGACCTATCACCTCAGCCGTTTCGGCCGGGAGAAACCTCGAGCGAGCGCGCTACGGCGCCGCTCGCTCCGCTCGCTTGGCCTCTTCCCAGTAGGCGTCGAGCACCTCGAGCGGCAGCGTCGCGTTGCCCGCCTGGCCAAACCCGCCGTGCTCCTCTCTCACGCGGCCCTCCACGTGACCAAACCGGCGCGTGAACTTGTCGATCGTGCGGCGGAGCGCGCCCTCGGCGTCGACCTTCGCGTGCCTCGAGAGGTTCACGAGGGCGAAGAGCGCGTCACCGAGCTCCTCCTCGACGGCCTGGGTGTCCCCGCCCTCGAGCGCCGCCGTGAGCTCGCCTAGCTCCTCGTGCACCTTCGCGAGCGAGCCGCGCTCGTCGGCCCAGTCGAAGCCCACGCGCGCGACCTTCTCGCCGATGCGCTGCGCGCGCGTCAGCGCCGGGAGGCTCTTCGGCACGCCCGCGAGGATGCCGCGCCCGGCCTTCTCCTTGGCCTTCAGGAGCTCCCAGTTGCGGAGCACCTCGTCGGCGTCTTTCACGTCGAGATCGCCGAACACGTGGGGGTGGCGGGTCACGAGCTTCTCGACGATGCCGGCGATCACGTCGTCGATCGCGAAGCGGCCCTCGCGCCGGAGCAGCTCCGCCTGAAAGACGACCTGGAGCAGCAGATCGCCGAGCTCCTCCTTCAGCGCCGCGCGGTCGCCGCCCTCGATGGCGTCGATCACCTCGCAGGCCTCCTCGAGGACGTATTTACGAAGGGTTTCCAGGCTTTGCTCGCGATCCCACGGGCAGCCATCTTCGGCGAGCAGGCGCTGCATCACGCGGACGAGGCGCTCGAGCGTTCGACCGTCCTGCGCGGCGAGCGGAGGCACCGGCCGCGCGAGGTGCTCGTCGAAGCGCTCAAGGCCGACAGCCCCACCTTCGCGCGAGCCGGGCTCGAGGCCGCTCACTGGCCGAGCTCCCGCGCGAGGTCCTTAGCGAGCGCGACCGCGCGGGCGGTGCTCTGCGGGTCGGGCGGGAGCGCGATGGCCCCGACCACCGGGTGGCCGCCGCCCCCGTGCCGCTCGCAGATCTTCGCGATGTCGTGCGTGCGGGTCTGCCCACACCAGGGGTTGAAGCCGATCGAGATTTTGCACTTCTTGCGCGACCGCGTGAGCACGACCGAATACGCGCTCTCCGGGAAGAGCGCGTAGGTGACGAACTTCGGCCCCGCGTCGAGCTCGTGCGCGCTGAGGTCCACGAGCACCGCGGCGCCGTCCTTCACCGCGTTCCCTTCGACGAGCCGCACGAACCCGGCCTGCTGCTCCTCGTACGGCACGTACGCCTCGCGCACCTCCGGCAGGTTCGCCACGCCCTCGATGCCGTGCTCGAGGAGCAGCGGCACGAAACGCGACAAGAAGGCGGCGTCCGCCCCGTGCTCGACCACGGTCATGAGCTTCAGCACGGGCTCCTTCTTCTCGACCGCCATGCGCGCGCTCGGGAAGGCCGCGCGATCGATCATGTCGGCCCAGCGCACGAGCTCGGCGACCGGCGCGGAGTCGAGCCCAAACTGCGCCGCGCCGATGTCGGCGATGAGCTTCGTGCACGACCCGTAGGCGCCGTCGTGGAAGTGGCGCTCGGCTCGCGCGGCCCGCCCCCCCGCGGCGCGCTCCTCGAACACGCGCCGCTCGCCGGGCGTGGCGAACGCGCTCACGTGGTGGTCGAAGTACCAGGTGAGGTTCTCGGCCGCCGAGAAGCGGAAGTCGAGGATGGCGTTCACGTCGCCGTCGAGGAGGCGCGGAGGCACGCCGCTGTCGCCGGGCCCGTAGCCCATCGAGAGATAGCGGAACACGAGGTCGCCCGACCGCCCGTGGTCGCCGTGCTCGACGTGGCGGAGCAGGCGTGTGAAGAGCGCGGCGGAGCAGAGGCCATCGAGGCAGTGCCCGTGCGTGGCGACGACGACTGTGCGGTGCGGCATGCGACGGGGAGTACCACGGACGCACCGCCCGTGGACCAGGCTGTGGACCACGTGACGCGCGATCGACCGCGTGCGATGGTCGCGCCATGCGCGTGCACCACCTCGCCTTTCGAACGCGAGACCTCGAGCGGCTCGAGGCCTTCTACGCGACCCTGCTGGGGCTGCCCGTCGCTCGCCGCTCCGAGCGGAGCGTGTGGCTCGACGCCGAGGGCACCCTCGTGATGCTGGAGCTCGCAGGCGACGACGAGCCCGACGTGCCCCGAGGCTCGATGGAGATCGCCGTCTTCGAGGTGGCCCCCGAGGAGCGCGCGGAGCGCGTGGAGCGGCTGCGCGACGCGGGCTTCCCCGTGGAGGCTGAGACCGAGTTCACGACCGCCCTCCGCGATCCCGACGGGCGCCGCGTGGGGCTCTCCCATTACCCTCACCCGCGGCCTCACCCGCGCCCCTCGGGGGGTCCGCGCGCCTAGATCACGCGCGATCCACTGCACCGCGGGCCGGGCGCCGGGAGACCCCATTTTCGCGCGAAATGCCCACAAGGGGCGCATGTGCGATAAGGTGCGCCCCTGCGCACGCCCCTCGTCGTGACCGTGCGCCCGCCGGTGTACTGACCCCGCGCCTACTTCTCGGCGAGGTGCGGGATGTGCACGCCTCGCTCGCGCGCGGCGCGCTCGGCCTCCTCGTAGCCCGCGTCGGCGTGGCGGATGACGCCCATGCCGGGGTCGCTCGTGAGGACGCGCTCGAGGCGCGCCGCCGCCTCGGGCGTGCCGTCGGCGACGATGACCATGCCCGCGTGGAGGCTCATGCCGATGCCGACGCCGCCGCCGTGGTGGAAGCTCACCCACGACGCGCCGCCCGCCGTGTTCACGAGGGCGTTCAGGATCGCCCAGTCGGCGATCGCGTCGGAGCCGTCCTTCATGGCCTCGGTCTCGCGGTTGGGCGACGCGACGAGCCGCAGTCGAGGTGATCGCGCCCGATCACGATCGGCGCCTTCACCTTGCCGGTGCGCACCAGCTCGTTGAACGCGAGGCCGACCTTCGCGCGGTCGCCGTAGCCGAGCCAGCAGATGCGCGCGGGCAGGCCCTGGAACGCGACGCGCTCCTCGGCGAGCGTGAGCCACCGCTGCAAGTCTTCGTCATCTTTCATGATTTCGCGAACACACGCGTCGGTCACGCGGATGTCTTCGGGGTCGCCCGAGAGCGCGACCCAGCGGAACGGGCCCTTGCCCTCGCAGAACAGCGGCCGGATGTAGGCGGGCACGAAGCCCTTCACGTCGAACGCGCGCGCGCACCCGCCCTCGACCGCGCACGCGCGGATGTTGTTGCCGTAGTCGAACACCTCGGCGCCGCGCGCCTGGAACCAGAGCATCGCGTCGAGCTCCTCGGCCATGCTGCCCTTCGCGCGCTCGACGTAGCCCTCCGGGTCCTCCGCCCGCAGCTCGGCCGCCTCGGCGAGCGAGAAGCCCGCGGGCACGTAGCCGTTCAGCGGATCGTGGGCGCTGGTCTGCTCGGTCACGAGATCGGGGATCACCCCGCGGCGCACGAGCTCGGGGTAGATCTCCGCCGCGTTCCCGAGGACCGCCACGCTGATGGGCTGGTCGCTCTCGACGGCCCGCTCGATGCGCCCGAGCGCCTCGTCGAGATCGTCGATGCGGACGTCGACGTAGCGGGTGTCGATGCGTTTCTGGATACGCGAGGCGTCGACCTCGACCGCGAGGCACGAGAGCCCCGCCATGGTGGCGGCGAGCGGCTGCGCGCCGCCCATGCCGCCGAGGCCCGCCGTGAGCACCCAGGCGCCCGCCCTTCGCGCCGCCGCGCGTGCGCTTCGCCGCCGCCGACGAAGGTCTCGTACGTGCCCTGCAGGATGCCCTGCGTGCCGATGTAGATCCACGAGCCCGCGGTCATCTGCCCGTACATCGTGAGGCCGAGCGCCTCGAGGCGGCGGAACTCGTCCCACGTGGCCCACTTGCCGACGAGGTTCGAGTTCGCGATGAGCACGCGCGGCGCGTCTTTCGTGGTGCGGAAGCGGCCCACGGCCTTGCCCGACTGCACGAGCAGGGTCTCGTCGTCGGCGAGGTCGCGCAGCTCGCGCACGATCACGTCGAAGGCCTCCCAGCTCCGCGCGGCCTTGCCGGTGCCGCCGTACACGACGAGGTCGTCGGGGCGCTCGGCCACCTCGGGGTCGAGGTTGTTGTGGAGCATGCGGAGCGCGGCCTCCTGCACCCACCCCTTGCACGACAGCTCCGACCCACGAGGCGAACGAATGACGCGAGCAGACACGGGGACCTCCTTCGGGGAGCGCGCGCCCCGCGTCAGCGCGAGAGACACACGCGCCGCGAGATTTAGCCCCGTTCGGCCCCGCTGGAGCGAACTTTCGTGACCTGGTCTGGTGACGGGTCAGCGCAGGCGCATGCAGCGCGCCCCGCCCTTACCGTACTTGTCGAGCACGTGGATGCCTCCGCCCCACGAGCGCGGATACACGTGGCCCTCGAACGAGGCGCCCGTCCAGCCGTGGTAGGTGCCGGCGCCCGCGGTGTTGGCCGACCACTCGATCATGTTGCCGCCCAGGTCCATCCACGACTCGTTGCTCCCTGCGAAGGGCTTGATGACGCTGAGATCGGTGGTGAAGCGCCCGGGGGAGGCGATGATGGGGGAGAGATCGTTGGCGAAGGTGTTGTACCCCACGACGGGCCAGAGGTACCGCGGGGCCTTCTCTGCGTTGAACCCGCTGGTCCCGGCGTTGTAGTTCGTCCAACCCGCGGGGTCTTGGGGGATCGGGTCGTCGCCCCAGGGCCAGGTGAACGGACCGTACGCCTCGGCCAGGGCCTGCTGCGTGATCATGTAGCCGCCGTCCCACGCGCAGAACGCGGCGAAGAGCGGCGGCGGGGCGCAGTTCATCGACTTCTGATCGAGGAGATCTTTCATGGCCGGCCGCGGCACCTCGCCGAAGGCCACGCTGAGCGCGTCGTCGAACCAGTAGGTGCGATGCCCGTACCCGCCGGCTCCCATGTAACACCCGCTCGTGCCCCCCGTGGAGAACCCGCGGTAGTACGACAGGGGTCCGAGCTGGCTGTCGAGCCCGATGTCTTGCGTGCAGTTCGGGTAGTTCGGGTGGTTCGCGCAGCTCGGGAAATCGTAGGGCTGGCCGTTGTGGCGCGACGGGAGATACTCGCGCGAGGCCGCGTTCAGCTGCGCGGCGACGAGCGGATCGGTCAGGATGCGGGCCTCGACCCACGCCTTCACGTTGGGCTGACCGGCGAACTGCGCCTTCAGATCGGTCACCCACGCGCGGATTCGGCCCGCGGTGATCTCGTATTTGTCGACGTACACCTGCTTGGTCACGCCCTGGTGCACCATCGTGAGGCCGGGCACCGGGAGGCTCTTGCAGCAGCTCTCGTGCACCACGCCAGGCTGCCCCACCTCGCCCGCGCCGCACGTCACGCCGCCGTGCAGCGGGCGGCAGCTCGGCCCCTCGACGCAGACCCCGCGCGCGCACACCGAGCTGGTGCAGTCGCCGTCGAGCGCGCAGGCCTGCGCCGCCTCGCACCGCGGCGCGGGCGGGACGACCACGCCGCCATAGGTCTGACCTGTTCCGCCGCAGTCGATGTCGGACTCGCCGCCGTTCTTGACCCCGTCGGTCGAGCTGGCGACGCCGCACACGCCCGCGGTGCACACGTCGAAGCCGCAGTCGCCCTTCACGGCGCACACCTTGCCCACGCCGCACTTGGGGGCGTTGGGGCCGCCGCAGTCGACGTCGGTCTCGCCGTTGTTCTTCTTGCCGTCGGTGGCGTCGGCGGGAGTGCAGTAGCCCGCCTGGCACTTGGAGATGCAGTCGTCGTTGTTCACGCACCGCTCGCCGGCGCGGCACGGCTTGTCGGGGAGCGCCGTGCCGCCGCAGTCGACGCCGGTCTCGCCGCCGTCGCGGCGTCCGTCTTGGTGCACTGTGGTGGGCGGATCGCCGCACGCGAGGGCCCGGCAATAGTCGGTCACGCAGTCGCGATCGGCGACGCAGGGCTCGCCGTTCTTGCACTTGGCGGGCAGGCCGACGCCGCAGGTCTTGGTGCCCGGCGGCGCGCAGGGTCTTGTCGGGCCCGCAGGTGGTGCTGAGGCAGTCGGAGTTGGCGACACACGGCTCGCCGTCGCACTTCTTGCACGCGCCGCCGCAGTCAGTGCCGGTCTCGGCGCCGTCCTGAACGCCGTTCGTGCACGAGGCCGGCTGGCAGGTGCCGCCGGCGCAGTTGCCGCTCGAGCAGTCGGCCGGGGCAGCGCAGGCCGCTCCATCGGCGCACTTGGGGCCGGTCGCGCCGCACTTCGGGGCCGCGTCGACGCTCGCGTCGGGCGGGGGCGGAGGCGGGGGCGTCGTGCCCGTGGTCGTGCCGGTCGGGGTCGGGGGCGTCTCGCCCGGGTCGGGCACGCTGCTGCACGCCGGGAAGACCCACGCGAGCGCCACAAGACACAGAGGGACCGCGCGCCGCCCGATGGAGATCTCCCGCATCGGTCCACGATAGCAGAAGTCCCGCCACGAGCGACAAAGGCAAGGCCGCGCGCCGGGGCGGCCCTGCGAAAATCCCGGCGCGCCCAGAGCTACCTGCGGCGCCGCGCCCCGAGGAGCTCTTCGAGCGTGGTGAGCTCGCCCGGGTCGGGGGCGGCGCGCTCGTCGTCGAGGTCCGGGACCGAAGGCGCGTCCTCGGGCACGAGCGCGGGGCCCTTCGCGGCCTCCTCCCACCTGGCCGCGAGCAGCTCCGCCACGCGGGAGAGCAGCCCGCGGGTCGACTCGCGCTCGAGGGCGGAGAGACACACGGCGTCGGGGTGCTCGCGCTCGAGCAGGCGCCGCGCGCGAGGCTCGAGGAGGTCGACCTTGTTCCAGACGATTACCCTAGGAATTTCCGACAATTCCAGCTCTTCGAGCAGCGCCTCGGTGGCGCGCAAGCGCTCGTCCCGCGCCTCGTCGGCGGCGTCCACCACGTGGAGCAGCAGGTCCGCGTCGGCGGCTTCTTCGAACGTCGCGCGGAACGCCGCGAAGAGGTCCCGCGGCAGGTTGCGGATGAAGCCCACGGTGTCCGTGAGGACCACCTCGCGCTCGCCCCAGCCCGCCCAGCCGACGCGGAGCACGCGCGACCGCGTGTCGAGCGTGGCGAAGAGCTTGTCTTCGACGAGCACCGAAGCGCCCGTCAGCGTGTTGAGGAGCGTGCTCTTGCCGGCGTTGGTGTAGCCGACCACCGCCACTGTGGGGATCGGCACGCGCGTCCGGCGGCGACGGCGAACGCCGCGGCGGCGCTCGAGCTTGCGGAGCTCGTCTTCCAGGTGGGTCACGCGGTCGCGCGCGCGGCGCTTGCCGATCTCGAGGGTGGTCTCGCCGGGCCCTCGACCGCCGATGCCGCCTGTGAGCCGGGAGAGGGCGTCGTCTTTCTGGGCGAGCCGAGGGAGGCTGTATTTCAGCTGCGCGAGCTCGACCTGGAGCTTGCCGTCGCTGCTCTCGGCGCGCTGCGCGAAGATGTCCAGAATGAGCTGGGTGCGGTCGATGACCTTGAGGTCGCTCACCCCCGCGATGGCGGCGGCCTGCGCGGGGCTCAGGTTCTGGTCGAACACGAGCACCTCCGCGTCGCGATCGATCGCGCGGAGCACGACGTCCTCGAGCTTGCCCTTGCCCATCACGAACTTGGGATCGAACGCCTCGCGGATCTGCACCACCGAGTCGGTGACCTCGACCCCCGCCGTGCGCGCCAGCTCCTCCAGCTCGCGCATGCTGGCTTGGGCCTCGCGGAGTAGGTCTGACTTTTTGTACTCGCCGCCGCGCGTGCTCGCGACGTGCACGAGCAGGGCGCGGCCGTCCTTGGCGCGCACCTCGCGCCCCCGCGAGCGGCGCGCGAACTCGGCCTCGAGGTCGGCCATGAGCTCGCCCACGTTCAGGGAGAGCTCGGCCAGCGGCACCATGGCGACCTCGCGGTAGGGGCTCTCCCCGTCGCTCTGGGTCGGCACGTTGTGCGCGTACGACAGGGCGCGCGGCGCGCCCCCCGGAGCCATGTGGAGGACCGCGACGAGGTCGAGGCGCAGCCGCACGAGGTCGACGAGGTCGTCCTTCGACAGCGCCTCGCCGCGCACGTGCGTGTGCACGAGCCGGAGCCCCCGGAACCTGCCCTCGGCCGCGCGGAGGCGGCCGATGTCGGGGAGCATGAGCCGGCCCGCGTCGCCCACGATGACCGTGTCGATCGAGCCCGAGCGGTGCACGAGCACACCCACCTGCCGGCCGGTGTCGCTCGACACGTCGACGAGCGCGCGCGCGAGCTCGGGCGTGGCGATGGTGTCCAGGGGCACGCGCCTGCGGTAGATGCGCAGGAGCGCGCGCACCGCCGCGGGCGAGAGACCTACCTTGTTGCCGAAGAGCTCGATCGGACGCTCGTCTCGCTTGTCTCCGCTCGTGTCAGTGAGCGCTCACTGCTGCTTGTTGACGCGCTCGAGGTACTGGCCCGTCGAGGTCTCGATCTTGATCCACTCGCCCTCTTTGATGAAGAGCGGGACGTTGACCGTGGCGCCGGTGGACAGCGTGGCGGGCTTCGTGGCGCCGCTCGCGGTGTCGCCCTTGATGCCGGGCTCGCTGTTGACGACCTGCATGACGACGTTGGGCGGGAGCTCCACGCCGATGGGGTTGCCGTTGTAGAGGGTGACCTCGCACTCGAGGCCCTCGCCGAGGAAGCGCTGCTCGTCGCCGAGCTTGTCCTTCTCGAGGTAGATCTGGTCGCCGGTGTTCGTGTCCATGAAGACGAAGCTGTCGCCCTCGGACCACGAGTAGGTCATGGTGCGGTCCTCGACGTCGGCGAGCTCCACCGCCTCGCCGCTCTTCCACGTGCGCTCGACCACGTTGCCGTTGGTGAGGTTTCGCACGCGGCAGCGCGTGAACGACTGCCCCTTGCCGGGCTTGACGAACTGGTGCTCCACGATGTGGAACGGCACGCCGTCGATCTGAATCTTCAAGCCCTTGCGGATGTCGGTGGTGGTGGCCATGCGGGGCCGGGAGGTAGCACGCCGCCCACCGAGCGGCAAACGCCATCGGCGAAATCGGCGCAGCGGTGGCTGCGCGCGCAACGGCGAAGGCTGTGGACACCGCGAAGCGGTGTATTAGGACCACCGCGATGCTGCACGAGACCGACGAGGAGCTGCGCGAGATCAAGCGCGAGATCATCGAGTCGCGCGGCCTCGTCATCAAGACCAACAACCTGACGAACGCCCTCAGCGCCGACGTCAAGTCGATCGCCAAGCGGCAGCAGAGCTACGAGCGCAAGCTCTCCTGGAACAGCGCCACGGCCTACGTGGTCTTCGTGTTCGTGGTGTTCGCGGCCCTGAAGGTGGCGTGGGACGCGCGCGTCGACCAGATCCGCGCCGAGACCGACACCCGGCAGCAAGAGAACGACCGGCTGCGCAAGGAGGTGCGCGAGGCCCAGAAGCGCGAGGAGGACCGCCTGCGCGCCGAGGCGAAGGCCGCGCAGTATTACGAGCTCGTGAAGAACAACAAACGGCAGGAGCTCGTCGAGGGCTACGAGGCCATCAAGAAGGAGCCGATCAGCCGCGCCGAGCAGGCCATCTTCGCCGACGCCGCGGACCGCGCGAAGAACGAGCTCGCCGCGCAGGTGTACACGCACGGGCTCGAGAAGCTGAAGGCCAAGCGCTGGCAGGAGGCGGCGAGCGCCTTCGAGGAGTCGCTGCGCCTGAAAGACGACTCCTCCATCGGCCCGAGCGTGCGCCTCGGCCTCGCGCAGGCGTACCGCGGCCTCGGGCGCCACAAGGACGCGATCCCGATCCTCACGGCCCTCGCCGACAACACCGTCAACCGCGAGGTGTGCGACGACGCCCTGTATTTCCTGGCGGGCTCGCAGACCGACATCGAGGCGTGGAACGACGCGAAGAACACCTGGCGCACGATGCTGCGCCGCTTCCCCGACTCGCGCTACGCCGCGGAGGGTCATATCTACCTGAAATCGCTAGAGCTTTTGCACTAGGATGGGCCGCCGCGGGGCCGCCGAACTTGGCCCGGCGCGCTGCCTACCGCTAACTGCTGCGGCATGCAGCTCCCTGGGCGACTGGCGGCGACGACCCTCGGGGATCTCCTGGGCGCCCTCCACCGCGCGGCGGCGCGGGGCTCCCTCGAGATCGTGGAGCGAGGTGGGCGAACGCACCGCGTGTTCCTCGCCGATGGCCTCGTGACGGCGGTGGAGCTCGACCGCTCCTCCCCCACCCTCGCGGAGGTCTTGCGGCGCGAGGCCGAGCTCGACGACGAGGTGCTCCGCCGCTCGCTCCTGCGCGCGCTCGCCCAGCGGCGCCTGCACGGCCAGGTGCTGGTCGACGACTTCCGCATCGCGCCCTCTGTCGTGGGGCGAGCGCTCCGCGCGCAGCTCGGGCAGCGGCTCGAGGCGCTGGAGCGCCTGTCGGACTGCGCCGTCCGGTTTCGCGTCGCGGTCCGCGCGCCACGCGAGGCGCTCGCGGAGCCGCTCGAGCCGGAGCACTTTCTGCACGGGCGAAGGCGACGACGGGACGGCGCGCCCGCCGCTGCGGACCGTGGCGCGTCGCCCTCGACGCTGGCCGAGCAGGCCGCGCGGCGCACGCTCGGGGTCACGGCGTTCGCGGACGCCGCCGAGATCAAGCGGGCGTACAGGGACCTCGTGCGACGGACCCATCCCGATCTGCACCCGTCCAGCTCGAGCGACGAGCGGCGCGAGCTCGCGCGGCGTTTCGCGGCCGCCGCCGAGGCCTACAGGCTCCTCACGACGGACACGACGCAGGTCGCATAGCGCGGCGAGCGACCTCGCGCGTGCCCGGGCCGCGCACGCAGCGCTTCACTCGAGCAGCGCGAGGAGATCTGCGCGCGTGAGCGCCATCCCGGCGCCGCCGTCGCCGATGGCGGCCTCGGCGAGCGCGCGCTTCTTCTCCTGGAGGACGAGGATGCGCTCCTCCACGGTGTCCTTGGCGACGAGGCGATGGACGAACACGGGCTTGTCTTGGCCGATGCGGTGGGCGCGATCGGCCGCCTGATCTTCCACCGCCGGGTTCCACCAGGGGTCGAGCAGGAACACGTGATCGGCCGCCGTGAGGTTCAGGCCGGTGCCGCCGGCCTTCAGCGAGAGGAGCAGCACGTTCGGGCCGTCGTCGCGCTGGAAGCCTCGCACGACGCCCTCGCGATCGCGCGTGGACCCGTCGAGGCGGAGGGCGGTGAGCCCCGCGCGCGCGAGCACGGGCTCGACGCGATCGAGGAGCGAGGTCCACTGGGAGAACACGAGGGCCCGGTGGCCCTCGGCGGCGAGCGTCGTGAGCTCCTCCACGAGCCGCTCGAGCTTCGAAGACGTGGGGGCCGAGTGCCCGGGGAGGAGGCCCGAGTGGCACGAGGCCTGGCGTAGCCGCAAGAGCGCCTCCAGGGCCTCCATGACCGAGAGCCCCTCGCCGAGGCGCGCGACCAGGTCGCGTTTCGTCGCGGCGCGCACGGCGTCGTAGAGGGTGCGCTCGCGCTCGTCGAGCTCGACGTAGAGCAGGTGATCGGTGCGCGGGGGGAGGTCGCGGGCGACCTCGGACTTCTTCCGCCGCAGCAGAAAAGGTCGGATCTTTGCGCGGAGCTTCGCGACCACCGACTCGTCGCCCTCGTTGATGGGCTGGACGTAGCGGACGCGGAAGTCGGAGAGCCCGCCGAGGAGGCCCGGGTTCGTGAAGTGCGCGAGGCTGTAGAGCTCCTCGAGGCGGTTCTCGACCGGGGTGCCGGAGAGGGCCACACGGAAGCGCGCGGGCAACGTGTAGACCGCGCGGGCGGTCTGGCTGTCGGGGTTCTTGATGGCCTGGGCCTCGTCGAGGACGAGCGCGTCCCAAGGGCTCGCCGAGAGTGGGCCGGTGTCCGTGCGGGCCGTGCCGTAGGTGGTGAGCGTGATGTCGGCGGCGGGATCGAGGACGCGGCGCGGCCCGTGGTAGGTGCTCACCCGTAGGCCCGGGCGGAAGCGGGCGATCTCCGCCGCCCAGTTGAAGAGCACGCTGGTGGGGCACACCACGAGGGTGCGCCCCTTCACCGCGGCGAGGGTCTGGAGGGTCTTGCCGAGGCCCATGTCGTCGGCGAGGATCGCCCCGAGCTCGGCGGTCTGCAGGAAGGCGAGCCACGCGACGCCCTCGAGCTGGTAGGGCCGCAGCGTGCCGGTGAGGTCGGCGGGGAGCTCCGGGGCCGAGAGGCCCGTGAAGCCCTCGACCAGCGGCGCTAGCGCCGAGAACCCGGGCGGCGCGGGGTGGTCGAGGCTCTCGCACAGCCGCGCGAGCGTGGGGATGGCCACCTTGGAGAGCGTGCCGTCGTCGCGGCGCGCTTCCATCAGCTCCGCGAGCAGCGCGCCGTGCTTCGAGAGCCAGGTCGCCGGCAACGGAGCGAACCCGCCTCCGTCGAGCGGCACGACGTCGAAGCCGTCCTCCCACGCGCGGAGCACGGCGAGCACGCTCGCCCGCCGCACCGTGGGGCCACCTCCCTCGGACTCGAACCGCACGTCGAGGTCGTCGCCCGTGATCTCGACCTGCGGGACGAGCGCCGCGTGACCGAGGAGCGCCTCGGGATCGTCGACCTCGTCGCCGAACCCACGCAGGCGCTCGGCGAAGCGGAGGGCTTCTTTGCCCTCGTAGTCGACCCGACGCCCCACGGAGAGAGAGAGGCGCTCGCGGAGCTCGACCGCGAGGGTACGCTCGCGCGGGATGTCTCGCGCCGGCACCGGTCCGCCGAGGTGCACGAGCCGGTCGCCGTCGACCCGCGCAGCGGGCGGATCGCCGTAGACGATGAGCGGCAGCACGGAGATCGCGTGGAAGCCCTGCGAGAGCTCGAAGAGCAGGCGCGGGCGCACGCGCGCCGACGTGCGCCCTGGCACGCGCGTCGTGCGGACCCGCACGTCGAGCCTCGCCTCGAGGGCTGGCAGCACCTCTCCCGCGAGCGTCGCGAGATCGGCGGCCGCGAAGTGCTTGCGCTGCGGGAGCAGCTCCAGGCGCTCGCCGGTGAGGGCCATCTCGCGCAGCGGGCGCAGCGTGTCGCCTAGGCGCACGAGGCCGCACGCCACGACCTCGGAGACGCCGCGCGCCGCCTCGACGAGCACGTCGACGCCGCCGTCTTTTCCGTCAACTAGCTTGACTACTGGAGAGACGGGGCGCGGCTCGTGCGCACCGGGTGGCCGTCGAGGCGCACGTCCTTGGCCGACTCGAGCAGCTCGAGCAGCTGCGGCACCTTGACCACGGGCACCACGCCGCGGAAGAAGCCCTGGGCCACGCGATCGAGCGCGAGGTCGTCGTGGGAGGGCAGGAGATCGCCGCGACGCGTGACGCGGGTGGCCACGGAGCCTTCGAGCTCGGTCTCCTGGCCGTCGGGTGCGACGACGAGGCGCTCGAACAGCAGCGTGCCCCCGCGGCGACCGAGCTGGTACGCGAGGCGCGACGGGCCCGCGGGCGCGGGGGCTGTGGCGGAGCTCGCCCCCGGGTCGGCCGGCGAGGTCAGGCCCTGCGCGTCCGCGATCGCGCACGCGGCGACGTGCTGGCAGGGGTCGACCTTTCCGCCGCAGTCGCAGGTCCACTCGCCCTCGAGCACGTACAGGGTCACCGTCGGCGCCACCGGGGCGTCGGTGACACGGACGCGGTAGGTCGTGTCGGCGCCGTCGCGAGCGTCGATCGACACCGCGCCGGCGCGCGCGAGCTTGACGCCCTGCGACCAGACGCCGGGCAGGCTCGCCTTGCGGACCGCCTCGAGGAACGTGCTCATGTGCGCGTGACCTTCGACGACGGCCTCACTTGTGCCGCGGGGCCGTCGTGCAGAGCACGTCGGTCGTATCGCGTGTACTCTGCAAACATTGAGTTCGGCTGTCGTTGCAGCGAATCACGAGCACCCCGTGCGACAAGAGCGCGGCGTACGAGACCCCCGCCCGCTGCACCGCCGCCCGCGTGGGGGTCTCGGCAGCGCAGCCGGCCGACATGAGCAGGTCGATTTGGCGCCCCGCCGCGACGAGCTCGACACGGTTCAGCTTCGCCCTCTCGTGGCCCGTGTCCATCGAGAGCACGATGGGGCCGAGCTTCCGCTGGAGGTCCTTCGCGAAGGCCTCGTCGATGGGCGCGTCGTCCGGGTGAGGCGCGCGCATGGCGGCCATGTACGAGATGGCCTTGAGCTGCACTTCGTCGGGCATGCCCGCGCCGACCGTCGGGCTCGTCTTAGGGACCGGACGCTCGGGCATGGGGTAAGACGGAGCGGCCGACGCCGAGGCGGACGCGGGCGCGCTCGCCGTGGTGGACGGGGCAGGCGCCGCGTCGGGGGTGGCCTTGGGCGTGTCGCACGCGGCGAGCGTCGCCCCTGCGCAGCCGAGGGCGACAGCCGAAAGGACAGAGAGTAGCTTCAGACCCGGCACCATGGGCTCCCGCTTAGCACATCGGGTCGCGCTTACGCTGGCGGCGTCGGCGGCGATCCCGCTTTGCGCTCCGAGCGCGGGCGGCGCGGCCGCCCCGGAGGCGCTGGAGGCTGCCGCGTCCTGCGAGCGGAGCGCCGAGCCCGGGCGCATCCGGTGCACGCTGACGGTCACGCCGCTCACGGCACGACGCGAGACCCTCGAGTGGGCGGACGCGGTCGTGAGCGCCGCCCCCGCGTTCGCGACGCCCCTCCGCGGCCGGCTCACGCCGGTCGAGCTCGGGCCCACCGGCGCCCGCTTCGCCTTCGCCCTCGCCGCACGAACGCGCGGGCGTGGGCCGCTGGCGCTGCGCGTTCGGGCGGTGGTGTGCGAGGGGCGGGCGTGCCGCACGGTGACCGTGGAGCGGGTCGTCGACTTGGTCGTGGGAACGCCCGAGAGCTGAGCGCGGAGCGGCGTCAAGGCGCAGGGTCGAGCTCTGCCACGACCACCCTCGCGCCGTCGAGGCACGCGACCCTCGTGCCGCCGTCGTTGACCGCGCAGGCGACGAGACGCGAGAGGCTCGGCTCGCTCGCGCTCTGCAGCCGACGGGCACCGCCGGGGCCGGCGACCACGACGCCGAGGGCCGTCCCCAGGACCACCCAGCGACCGTCGGGCGATCGGGCCGAGCCGCGCGGGGCGGGCTGATCGAGCGGCGCGTCCAGGACGAGCGCGCGCGCGAGGCCCGCCTCGAAGAGCACCGGCTGACCCGCCACGAAGGCCTCGAGGCCTCGAGGCCCCCACGCCACCGGAGCGACCGGGACGGGCTCGCCGCGCGTCGCTCCGCACGGCGGCGCCAGCGCGACGGGCAAGGGCACCACGACCTCGCGCGGGTCGCTGTCGCCCTCCGGGGGAGCGAACGTGGCGATCGGGGGACCGCCCCTGCACGCGTCATACACCTCGACGAGGACGCCGTTGCCCGGAGAGCGCACGGCGGGTGGCCACGCGGGCGCCGGGCTCTCCGCCTCTGTGCCCGCCGCAAGATCGGCGCGAACGACCCCGTCTTCGGTGACGACGTCGAGCTGGGTGGGCGACGCGAACGAGAGAGGCCCGAACGACGGCACGTGGCGCTTCGGCACGCGGGGTGCCGCGCGGAGGACTCGCACCGACCGCGGCGCGACCGGCGGAGCGGCGAGGTCGACCGCGCGCTCGGCCTCACGGAGCTTCTCCTTCGATCGCCCAACCAGCGGACCCCGCCATCGCGTCATCGCCGCCACCGTCGCGAACGGTCCGCCCGCCACCACGCGCGCGCGCACCTCGGCCAGCGCGAGGTCCTCTAAGAAGGGCGCTCCGGCGCACCGCGGCGCAGCGACCCCCATGAACCCCGACAGCCGGGCGCCCGCGAGCTCGGGGCAGACCGCCCTCGCGACCGCGCTCGCCCGGGTGACGCGCCGCTCTGCCTCAGGCGCGTCCCTCGCGCGCGCCCCCCGCGCGGCCTTCAGCGCGGCCGCCGCGTGCGCCGCGAGCGAGGAGCGAGGCTCGTCGGGATCGGCGGCGAGCCCCGCGGGCCGGTCGAAGAACGCCAGCGTCGCGTCGAGCGGTCCCCCTTCGTCGGCCACCGAGACTTTGAGCGTCAGATCGGCCACGCGATCGCCGTCGCGATCGGCGCTGTCGGGCGTGATGGTGAGCCGCGGTGCGCGCGGCGGATCGGTCACGACGAACGAGAGGCGGGCACGCGCCATGGACGGGCGGCCCGGCGCGGGGTCCACTTCCACGAGCACGAAGGCGCGCGTCTCAGCGAACGCCGCGGCAGGAGCGGTGCCGACCTCGACCAGCGCCGAGCGCGCGCCGACCCGTGTGACCACGTGCGCCCCGGGGCTGTCGGGGAGGGTCGCGAGCTCGGTCGCGTGCACGCGGGTGGAGTCGGCCTCGCCGCCGCGGTACCAGCGCACCTCGAACGCGCGCGGCGAGGCGTCGACGCGCAGGACGCACAGAGCGTCGAGGCGTCCATCGCCGTCGAGGTCCGCGAAGAGCCCGCGCTCGAACGACTGGCCCGGCGGCGCCTCGAGGCGGAGCCCCGCGTGCTGCCACACGGAGGTGTGGGGCGGGGCGACCGGCGTGGCGTCGCCAGTGTCGCCAGTCGGCGGCGGGGGCGGGACGACAGGCGTCGCGTCGACGCTCGGGAGCGCCCCCGACGGCGCGGAGTCGATCGCGTAAGGCACGTAGGGGTGGTCGTTGCGGCAGCCCTTGCAGCCAGCCCCCGCGAGCGCGAGCGCGAGGGTGGCGAGCTCGCGCGCCGTCACGCGCCGGGCAGATCGACGCGCGCGCGTGTGGCGCTCCGGGCGCGAGCGTGCGGGGTCATCCGTCATTTCGCGCGGTTATACCCCAGCCTCGTCCGGGGCCTCACTTGTCGTCGTCGGCTTCCTTCGGGTCTTTCGCGACCCCCTTGCCGTAGGTCTTGAGCAGGTAGGCACGGATCACCTTGATGTCGGCGTCGGGAGCCTCGAGGCCGTTGTCGACCATGCGACCGATGAGCGAGTCGACCTGCTTCGCGTTCGTCGGGGGCTTCTCATCGAGCTCGGTGACCTCGTGGCACTGCGTGCAGTGCTTCTCGAGCAGCGGCTTCACCTCCGTCGCCGCCTTCGCCTCGACGTCGCCCGCCGCAGCGAGCGCTGCCACGGCGGCCGCCTTCGCCTTCTTCTTCTCCTGCTCCTGCTGGCGCTTCTTCTGGGCCGACGCCTGCAGATCGGGCGAAATGGCGATGAGGTACGCGGTCACCGCCCACTGGTCCTGCTCGGTGATAGGCGCCGACAGCGCGGGCTTCTCGCCCATGCGCTCGACCGTGTGGGTCCAGTCCTGCGGCGAGCGAGGCTTCGCGAGGATGGTCTTCATGTCGTGGCACTCCACGCACTGAGTCACCATCACCTCGCGACCGCGCTTGAGCTCGGTCGCCGTGGCGAGCTTGTCGAGCGGCGCCTCCTTCGGGAGCTCGGCCAGCGGGAGCACCTTCTTCACGTGGTCGAGGCTCGCCGCGCTGAACACGTCGCCACCACGCGCCTTCTTCGCCAGCACACGGTCTTTGAAGCTGAAGGGTAGCGACAGACCGAGCAGAACGACGGTGCACGCGAGCAGCCCGGTGCCGAGGAACGGCATCCACTCCTCGAGGTGCCGGAAGAAGCGAATGATGGAAATCTTGAGCAGGAGGATGAGGCCAATGATGAGCCCCATGATGATGTGCACCACCGTGCGAGCGGGGAACTCCACCTGGTAGGTGAAGAGCCGCGGCACCATGCGAGTCATCATCACCACGTAGACGATGACGTAGGCGAAGCCGATCCCCCGGTGCAGGTACATGGCCCACTTCGGTGCAGCGCTCGTGCGGGTCGCCTTGTCGAAGGGATAGCCCCACAGGTGAAACATGAGGAAGACCGAGGCGAACCCCAGCACCAAGAAGGCAATCCCGAGAATGGCATTGAACGAAGTACCGCTCATTCGTCTCTCCCCTCGAAGCGCTCCCGCGCCGTCGACCAAACGTGTCGTCGATGTTCGCGCGCGACCCGCCACTCGGCGGCCGCGCGCTGCTTGGGTGCGAGCCTTCGGTCAGTGCACCGCGCGCGCGCGGTAGGTAGCCCGGTACGGCGCCTTGTAGGCGTCGTGGCACGCCTTGCACTGGGCCTTCGCGCCGTCCAAATCCCCCGACTTCGCGAGCTGGGCGCCCTTCAGCGCGATGGCACGCCAGTTCCAGCCACCGTTCGGCGAGAGGTTCGCGGTGTGGGTGAAGGCCGCGGCCATCGCCGGGCCCGTCTTCGCGGCCCCCACCTCGGCGCGCATCATCTTCTGCAGAGGGCAGAGGTTCTCCTTCGTGCCGCAGCTCGAGGGCGAGGGCGAGGGCGCGGCAGCGGCCGGCGCGGCGACGTGGGCTGGGGGCTTCACCCCGGGCTTCGCCGCGCCCGCGTCACCCTCCGCCGCAGCCGCGACCGGCGCGTCCGGCGACGCGTCGGCCGCCGCGGTCGTCGGATCGGCGCCCGCGTCCTTCGGGCGCAGCGGATCGTCGATCGTCGTCGGCGCGGCCGAGGCGAGCGGGGCGAGGTCGCAGTTGCACGGGGCGGGCGGCGGGGGCGGAGGACACACGGGCGCCGCCTGCGCGCACGCGCCCGCCACGAGGACCACACCCAGCAACGCAGCGATCGATCTCACGGGTCCTCCTTCTCTCCTGGTCATACGCGCCGGAGCGCGCTCACTTCACCGGCCGAAGCCGGTACTTCTGCCGCCAGAGCGGCTTCATCGTGGTGTGGCAGCCTCGGCACGCCTTCCGGGCCTCGTCCATGTCGCCTCGGCGCGCCGCGGCAGCCGAGGCCTTGGCCATGCTCGCCCACTCCCACGACGAGTCGGGCGAGAACGTAGCGAGCTTGTCCATGGCGCGCGCGAGCGCCTCGGTGTCGCCGGCGGTCACGGCTGGCGCGATGTTCCGACGCATCCAGATTTGGAGTGGACAGAGGTTGTCCTTCTCGCCGCACACGCGCACCGGCTGCGGCGGGCGCTTGGGCTTCGGGAAGGTGCGCGCCGCGTTCACGGCGACCGGCTGACCCGCTGGAGGCGCGGCGACGGGGGTCGCCAGCGCCATCGCTTCGGCGCGCGCCTTCTCGAGGGCCTGCTGCTTTTCCGACGCGAGCACCAAGTTCGGCGCCGGCGACTCCTTCCACTGGGCGACGAAGGCGAACTCGGGAGGATCGCCGTGGCACGTCGAGCAGTCGTGCTCCTGGCCGTCGATCCGGCGGAGCTTGCCGACGAAGGAGTCGTCCATGAACGCGGAGACCTTCGCCTTGTCGCGCCGATCGAGCACCGCCTCCTTCCCCTGGTGGCAGCCGTCGCAGTAGACCGCTTCGCCGTCCTCGAGGACGAGGAGGCGGGCCATCTCGTTGTACATGCGCTTGGCGACGCGCTTGCGGCGCGTGTCGGCGCGGAAGTTGTCCTCGCTGTGGCACCCCGTGCAGGGAATCCCGAGCGAGTCGCTGAAAGTGCCCATCACCTTGCGGCGCTGTTCGGGCGTGAGGCGCTCGAGGGGCGGGAGGTGCCGGATGTCGAGGCCTACCTCCGCGAGGCGGTCGCCCATCCGTGAGGCGCGGACCGGCGCCATCGCGCCCACCGCTCGCGACGGCCCCGCCACGGCCGCGTGGGGATGCGCCGGGCCCACCGCCGCAGGCGGTCGCGCGTCGCTCGCGAGCCGGCCCGTGGGGACGGCGGGCGCGGGCGACGGCGCGCGCGGACCACACGCGAAGAGCCCCGCCGCGAGGAGGACCGCGGTGAGCGAAGTGGCGCGCAGCAGTCCGGACAGGCCTCCCATGAGTCCGCGAGGCTAACAGGCCTCGCGCGGGTCGCGCAAAGATTGCGCGCCTGCCGTCTGCGGTCTACCGCCCCCGCCTTACCAGGAGACGCCGAGGAGCACGGGCTCGGGCGCGAGGGTGACCCCGAAGGTCGAGGAGACCCCATCGCGCACCTCGCGTGCCAGCGCGAGCAGCTGCGTCGTCGTCGCGCCGCCGCGGTTGACGAGCGCGAGCGTGTGCTTGGCGCTGAGCCCGACCCGCCCTGCGCCGAAGCCCCGAGGAAAGCCGGCCCGTTCGATGAGCCAGGCCGCCGAGACCTTCGTGAGCCCTCCGGTGCCAGGGAACTCGGGCAGCCTCGCGCCGTCGCCGCACCTCGCCCGCACACGCGCGCGCGCAGCTTCCAGATCGGCGGCGGTGAGCTCGGGGTTCGTGAAGAACGAGCCGGCGCTGACCGAGTCGGGATCGTCGGCGGACACCACCATGCCCTTCGCGCGACGGAGCCGGAGCACGGTGTCGCGGAGCGTCCGAAGTCCGGCGCGGGGCGCGCTCCCGCCGTCGGGGGCGCCGAGCCCGAGCGCTGCGCGGAGCTCGGCGTACGGCGGGACCGGGGCATCCTCCGCAACGGCGAGCGCGAACGAGACCTCCAACACGGCGTAGCGCGCGGCGCCGCGGAACACGCTCGTGCGGTACCCGAAGCCACACTCCACGGGCGGCATGTGCATGATGCACTTATTTACTCGATCGAACACCCGCACCTGCGCGATGGTCGCGGACACGTCTTGACCATAGGCGCCCACGTTCTGGATGGGCACGGCCCCCACGAGGCCCGGGATCCCCGACAGGCACTCGAGCCCCGCCAGCCCGCGCTCCACGGTGAGCGCGACGAGGTCGTCCCACACCTCGCCGGCCGCCGCGGTGAGGCGCGCCGAGGCGCCGTCGAGGTCGACCCGTACGCCCCGGGTCTTCACGTGCACGACGGTGCCGGCCACGCCCGCGTCGGCGACGACGAGGTTGCTGCCGCCGCCGAGGAGCGTCACGGGTCCCGGCAGGGCGAGGCAGTCCACGAGAGAGACCTCGTCCGCCGCCTCCACGAACGCGTCGGGGGGGCCGCCGAGGCGGAGGGTGGTGTAGTGGGAGAGCGGAGGGGCTGGGACGACTCGCATCGCGGCGGATGCCGCGTGGTATAGCAGGCGAAGCCCCGTGCGCGCGCTCCCCATCGACCCCGAGCTGCCCGCGATCGTGCGCCTGCTCGAGCGCGACCGGCGCCTCGTGCTCGGCGCGCCGCCGGGCGCCGGCAAGACCACGCGCGTGCCGAGGGCGCTGCTCGACGCGGGCGTGACCGGCGAGATCGTGATCCTCGAGCCACGCCGGATCGCCGCGCGCCTCGCGGCCTCGCGGGTCGCGGTGGAGCTCGGCGAGCGCGTGGGCGACACGGTGGGCTACGCCGTGCGCTTCGAGGACGTTTCGAGCCCGCGCACGCGGATTCGCTTCGTCACGGAGGGCATCCTCACGCGGCGGTTGCTCGACGATCCGCAGCTGCACGGCGTGGGCGCTGTCCTCCTCGACGAGTTCCACGAGCGCCACCTGCAGGGAGACCTCGCGCTCGCCCTGCTCCGGCGCCTCTCCCTCGGCGCGCGACCCGACCTCCAGCTCTGCGTGATGTCCGCCACGCTCGACGGCGATCCGGTCGCCCGCTACCTGGACTGCCAGGTGATCGAGACCCAGGGTCGGACATACCCTGTCACGACCGAATACGAGCGGGCTGGCGACGAGCGCCCGCTGGAGCTCCGCGTGGCGTCTGCCGTGCGGCGCGCGCTCACCGACCTCCCGGAGGGCGACGTCCTCGTCTTCCTCCCGGGGGCCCGCGAGATTCGTCTCTGCCGCGAGGTGTGCGCGCGCCTCGCGGAGGCGCACGGAGCCGACGTCGTCGCCCTCCACGGCGACCTCTCGCTCGAGGAGCAGGGGCGCGCCGTCGCGCGTGGAGCGCGCCGCAAGGTGATCCTCTCCACGAACGTGGCGGAGTCGAGCGTCACGATCGAGGGCGTCGCCGCCGTGGTCGACTCCGGCCTCGCGCGCGCGGCGTCGCACTCGCCGTGGACGGGGCTCCCTACGCTGCGCCTCGTGAAGATCAGCCGCGCTTCGGCGAAACAACGCGAGGGGCGCGCCGGGCGCCTGCGCGAGGGGCTCTGCTTGCGCCTCTACACGCGCGCCGACCACGACGCGCGCCCCGCGAGCGACGTGCCGGAGATCGAGCGCGCCGATCTGGCCGACACGCTCCTAGGGCTCCACGCCGCGGGCCACCACGACCTCGCCTGGCTCGATCCTCCGCCAGCCGCCGCGGAGGAGAGCGCGACGCGACTGCTCACCCGCCTCGGCGCGCTCCACGAGGGCAACGTCACCGCGCTCGGGCGGCGCATGGCGGCGCTGCCGCTCCACCCGCGCCTCGCGCGCCTCGTGGTCGCGGGGGAGGACCTCGGGATCGTGGACGACGCGTGCGGCGCCGCGGCGCTGCTCTCGGAGCGAGACATTCGCGCCGATCGGGCCAACTTCGGCCCCGGTCAACGAGGGGCCGACGAGCCCACACAGAGCTCCGACGTGGGCATGCTCCTCGACAAGCTCCACGAGGTCGACGACGCGCGGTCCGAGCGTGGGCAGCGAGCGTGTCGCGCGGCCGGGCTCGACCCTCGCGCCGTCTCCGCCGTCGTCGCTGCGCGCCGGCAGCTCGCCCGGCGCGCGAGGGCGCGGGTCTCGAAGGAGGGCGCCTCCGCATCGATCGAAGCGCGTGAGGCGGCCCTCGGGCAGGCCCTCCTGGCCGCGTTCCCCGACCGCTTCGCGAAGCGCCACGGCGCGGGCTCTCGGCGCCTCGCGCTCGCAGGCGGCGTGAACGCGACCCTCGACGAGCGGAGCGTCGTGCGCGACGCCCCCTTCCTCGTCGCCCTCGACGCCGACGAGAGCCGCGGGGTGGTCGTCCGGCTCGCGTCCGCGGTCGATCCGATCTGGCTCCTCGACGGCGCCGCAGGCGCGGTGACCGAGTCGCGGGTCGTCACGTTCAACGCCGAGCTGGAGCGAGTCGAGGCCTGCGGGCGCCTCGCGTTCGACGGCGTGCCCTTCGACGAGACCTTGGATCGGCGCCCCACCGGGCACGACGTCTCCGCTTGCCTCGCGGAGGCCGCGTGGTCGGCGGGGCTCGCACGCTTTTCGCGAGACGGCGAGCTCGCGCGCTTCCTCGCCCGCGCGCGGTACGCCCACGCGCGCGGGAGACCCGTGCGCGCCCTCGACGACGCGGCGCTGCGCGATCTGCTCACACGCGCCTGCGAGGGCCTCCGCAGCTTCGCCGAGCTCGACGCGCTGAACCTCACGGCGTGGATCACCTCGGAGACCGACGGCGCCCAGACCCTCGAGTCGCACGCGCCCTCCCACCTCGCCCTGCCGAACGGGCGGCGCGTACCCGTGAACTACGAGGAGGGGAAGCCGCCGTGGATCGAGTCGTACCTTCAGGACTTCTTCGGGCTCGCGAGCTCACCCACGGCGTGCGGTGAGGAGCTCGTGCTCCACCTCCTCGCGCCGAACCGGCGCGCCGTCCAAATCACTCGTGATCTCAAAGGTTTTTGGACCAGACACTACCCCGACCTGCGGCGCGAGCTCGGCCGACGCTACCCCAAGCACGCGTGGCCAGAGGACACGGCCACGCCGGTGCCCATGCGACGACGGTGAGCGCCGGGCGCGAGGCGTGGGATGACCCGCGCCTCGACGTCGAGAGGGCGTCCATCGCTGCGGCGCCTGCCGGCGCTCTCGAGCCCGGAGAATTCATGAGGGTTCCGCGCGAGCCATCCGATCCTCGTGCTGCAGAGCGGCGCCGAGGCGGCCAAGGAGCCGGTTCGGGATGGGCTCGTACGGATCCGGACCAGTCCCCTGGAGTCGTGGTTCGTATCAGAAGTCCGGTCTTCGGTGTCATCCCGAGGAGCGATGGGGTGCCCCGTTTTCGGCGGCGGCGGGCCCGTCCTCAACTCAGCCGTTCCGCGCGGTGGAGGCGGCGCTTTGCGCTCAGGGGACAGTGGTTTCGGGTGTGACCGCGTGAGGACGCCGACCCTCGAACATGAGTATCCTCCCACCGCCGCCGAAAACGGGACACCCCCTCGCTCCCTTGTGGCGAAAGGCCGAGCCGCGCGACTTCTGGAAGGGATCACGCTTCCGGGAGACTAGCAGCCGCCCGGGTAATACGCGCGCCCCTTCGAAGCGGCCGCGCAGACGGAGGTGCAGGTGGGCGCGGTGTTGCACGCACGCACCGAGGCTGGCGCGTTCGGGCACGTCGAAGGCCATCGCCAGCAGGTGCCCTCCGCGCTGCCACAGCTCAGGATGTCCTTCACGGGGGCGTTGCACGCGGCGCCGCCGCCGCACTCCACGCGCGCGCTGCACGCGGTGGCCTCGCCCTTCTCGCACTCGCGAACGTGGCGCACCGCGCCCTTGACGCTGACCCCCGCCGCGTAGGTCACGCCGTCGCAGGCGCAGCGAGGTTGGTCGCCGTAGCTGGACTCGTCCACGCAGGTGCCCTCGCCCCGACAGCTCGCGACCTCGCAGACGAAGCCGGGTTGGCAGTCCTTCGAGGCGGTACAGGGCGAGCCGGGCTCCGGAGGGGTGGGGTCGTCCGGGGGCGTGTCCGGCGGCGGCGGCGTCAGCGTGTCCGTCGGCGAGGCGTTCGGGGAGAAGCCTCCGTCGCCCGTCGACGACGAGGGCTTGTCGAAGAACTCGACCTTCTTGGCGCCGCCGCAGGCCCCGAGCGCAAGCGCGAGCGCGACCGGTGCGCCCCAGGAGACCAGGGCTCGGGACCCGTGGGGGGAAGCGGGATTCATGGGCGATTCTTCTTCACGGGGCACCACGCTTGCAGTGTACGGCATGCGCTCGCCGACCACCACCCGCCAGCCAATAGCGTGGCGCGCGCAGCTCGCGATCAGTGCTTAGGCTTCTTCTTCGTCCCCGCGTCCGGGACGGTGGGAGTGCCCACCACGGCGACCGGAGGCGGCGCCACGGTCACGGCGGGAGCCACGGGCATGGGGAGCGCGGCGGCGGTCGGTGCCAGGGGCTCGGCCACCGCGGGGACCTCGGGCGCCGCCGCCGGGCGCGCCCGAGAGATCAGCAGGACGAAGATGATCCCGAGGAGCGCTACGACCGTGAGGACCACGACGAAGGCGATCGCCTTCTCTTTGGAAGACGGCCCGCGCCGCGGCGCGCGAATCACCACGGTCTCCGAGCGGATCTTGCGCCGCGGCGGCGGCAGCGGCGCGACGAAGCTCGCGGCCGCGTAGGCCGGGGGCGCGACGTGCGGCGGTCGAACCGAAGGCGGTGGCGGGGTCGCGCCCGGCGGGCGGAGGGGCGGAGCCCCGGGTGGTCGAATGTAGAGGCCCCCGCTCGAGGGCGGTCGAGGGATGGGCTCGACGACCGCCTCGGCGCCGTCGACGATGACCGCGGGCGCCGGATCGCTCCCGCGGCCGTTGCGGCTGGCCGGGATGGGCTTCGGGCCGGCGGCGTACGCGGCCTGCGATTGCCCGGCCGACTGGCCCTGGGCGAGTTGGATGGGCTCGGAGCGCTCGGGGGCCGCCGGCGGCGCGGCCGCGGGCGCGGCGGGCCGGCTCGGAGGCGGAGGGGCGGCGGCAAGCGATGCAGCAAGGGCGGGACTCTCCTCCGTCGCCGCGAGCTCCTCCGAGTCCGCGTTCTCCAGGCCGATGTCGTCGCTCTCGCTCATGCGCGATCCCGAGCCTACCCGATTTCGTGCCGCGAGGAAGCGTCGCCTCGCCGTCACCGCGACCCGCCGCGGCGTCAGCGCTCGCTGGGCAGCGACCGCAGCCAGACCTGCAGCGTGAGGAGCTGCCAGAGCATGTGGCCATGATCGGAGCCGCCGGCAAGGTGGGCCGCAAGCAGGCCCTCGACGAAGTCGCGCCGAACGTACTTGTAGAGCGCAGCCGAGCCCGTCAGCTGGTCTTCGAGGTACGCGCGCAGAGGACCACGGAACCACGCGCCGAGCGGGAGGCCGAAGCCCATCTTCTTTCGGGTGAACACCTCGTCGGGGACGAGGTCGGCGAAGGCGCGCCGGAGGATCCACTTCCGCTCGACGCCGCGCCGCTTGTAAGTGTCCGGGAGCTTCGCGACGTACTCCACGAGCTCGGTGTCGAGGAAGGGCGAGCGCAGCTCGAGAGAGTGCATCATTGACGAGCGATCCGCCTTCAAGAGCAGATCGTCGCACAGGTAGGTGTGCCAGTTCAGGTCGAGGACGCGAGAGAGCGGCGTCGCCCCCTCGGAGCGCCGCCCGACAGCCCGCATCTCCTGGATGGCGGTGCCTACGTCAACCTGCGCGAGCAGCTCCGGCGTGAGCACCTGGGTGAGGTCCATGGGGAAGAACGAGGTCCACGCCAGCAGGCGCTCGGGGAGGTCGAGCTCTGCGCGCGCGAGCGAGCGCCCGACGCGAGCACCGAGCGAAGTGCCCTCGCGGTTCAACCGACGCGCGAGGAGCCCCGCGACGCGACGGGCGGGGCGGGGCACGCGCTCGAGGGCCTCCACGGCGAGAAACCGGTTGTAGCCACAGAAGAGCTCGTCGCCTCCGTCACCCGTGAGCGCGACGGTGGCGTGCTCGCGCGTGAGCCCGCTGACGATGCTCGTGGGGATGGCCGACGAGTCGCCGAAAGGCCCGTCATGGGCACGAACCAACGCCTCCACGAGGTCGAAGGCGGCGGGCTTCACCTTGAACTCGGTGTGCGTCGTGCCGACGTGCTCGGCGACCTTGCGCGCGTACGCGGTCTCGTCGAACCCGTGATCCCCCTCGAAGCCGATGGAGAACGTTCGCACTTTGGCCGGATCGCCGAGGTGGCGGGCCATGACGGCTACGACGATGCTCGAGTCCACGCCGCCCGAGAGGAACGCGCCGACGGGCACGTCGGCTTCGAGGCGGCGGGCCACGGCGCGCTCGACGAGCTCGCGCACGCGGCCGCGCGCCTCCGCCTCCCCGACGCGCGCCTTCTTCTCGAAGGGCGGCGTCCAGTAGCGGCGGAGCTTCGGCCGGCCCCCCTCCTTCAGAAAGAGCGTCGTCGCCGGAGGCAGCTCCCGCACGTGGCGGTTCATCGAGTGGGGCGCGCGCGCCTGGCCGAACGCGAAGAACGGGACGAGGGCGTCGAGATCGATGTCGAACGGGACGCCGGCCGCGGTGAGCGCCTTCGGCTCCGAGCCGAAGGCGAAGCCGTTCGGCCCCTCCGAGTAGAACAGTGGCTTCTTCCCGGCTCGGTCGCGCGCCAGCAGCAGCGTGCGCTCCTGGTCGTCCCACACGGCGATCGCGAACATGCCGTCGAGGCGATCGACGACCCGAGGCCCCCACGCCGAGTAGCCGTGGACGATGGCCTCGGTGTCGCTCCGCGAGCGGAACGAATAACCGAGGCCGCTGAGCTCGCGGCGCAGCTCGTGGTGGTTGTAGATCTCGCCGTTGAAGACGAGGGTGTAGCGGCCATCCGGCGAGCTCATCGGCTGACGACCGGCCTCGGTGAGGTCGAGGATCTTGAGCCGCGTGAAGCCGAGCACGGTGCTCCACCGGCGGACGACGGAGGTGTCGTCCGGGCCGCGGTGCCGAATGGCGGCGAGGCCGGCGTCTACGTCGAACGACGCCCCCGGCGGCAGGAAGGCCGCGCCTACGAAGCCGCACATAGGGCGCGCCTGGGCGTGTGGAGTTGAGGCGAGCGGGGCACGGGGAGCCGGGGAATCCGGCTAGTGTAGCGAGAGGGCATCACCGGTCGCGAGGTCTCGCACACCTCGCATTCGAAGGGAAGCCCGCTCCACGCCCCGCCCGCCCGGTCTGATCGCCCCTTGGATCTCTTCACCCACGTCCTCGCCGCAGGCCTCGTCGCCGAGGGCGTCGCGCGCGTCCCCCGCGAGCGACATCTCCCGGTCCCCGCGACGGTGGCGCTCGGTCCCCTCACCTTCTTCCTCGCGAGCCTCTCGCACCTCGCGCTCGACCGCATCCCGCACTTCGGCTTCGTGCCCCACCTCCTCAGCGTGTGGGGGGCGCTGCCCCACGCGTGGCTCGTGCGGCCCGTCGTGGGCGGACTGCTCGCCCTCGCCTTCCTGCTCGCGCTGGGCGGGGGCAACCGCGGGATCGTGCTCGTGGCGGCGGCGGGGGCGACCTACCCGGACGTCGAGAAGATGGCCCACGCGATGTGGGGGCTCCCCTACCGGCTCTTCGAGGGGCACGCCGGGGCGACCTCGAGCTACTCCGGCGGCTACGACCACCGGCTGCTCGCCGCCGCCGAGATCGCCTTCAGCCTCGCGCTGGCGCTCGCCTACCGCGCGCTCGCCGCACGCCGCGGCGCGCACCACACCACGCCACCTCCAGCCTGACGCAATTTCCGCGTGCGCCCAAGCTGACCTTGGTCGTAGTCTCCGCCGTGTGGAGCACGTCCGGAAGCTGCCCGCGCCTCCCGCGATCGAGCTCGTCGACGTGGGCCCTCGGCCGCCCGGTGGGCGCGAGTTTCTAGGGCTGGAGCGCGTACACGCCCGATGCGCCTACCCGGACGGGTCAACGAGCGAGCGCTTCCTCTACGACATCGTCACGCGCGCGGCGGTCGACGCCGTCGTCGTGATCCCCACCTTCGAGCGAGACGGCGAGCGCTTCGTCGTGCTGCGCTCGGCCCACCGCGTGCCGCTCACGCGGCGCGATCCGGGGCTCGCGAACCTCTGGGAGCTCCCCGCGGGCCTCATCGAAGTGGGCGAGACCGCGGAAGAGGCGGGCGCGCGCGAGCTCCTCGAAGAGATCGGCGCGTCGCTGGCCCCAGGCGATCTCTCGCCGCTGGGCCCCCCCGTCGTCCCCGCGCCCGGCGCGCTCGCCGAGGTGCAGCACTTCTTGCGCGCGGACATCGATCCGCTCGCGCAACACACGCCGGAGGAGGACGGCTCACCCCTCGAGCGACACGCAGGCGTCGTCGCCGTGCCGCTCCGCGAAGCGCTCGGCGAGCTCGCGCGGCTCGGGCTCGTCGACAGCAAGACCGAGCTTGGGCTCCGACGGCTCGCGGAGGCCACGTGAGCTTCACGCGCGCGCTGGTGCTCACGAAGAAGACCACCTACCGGCGCTTCGTCGTGGAGTCGAGCGACCCACGGATCGCCGAGCTGCTCGCGCAGGGCGATCCTTCGGTCAGCAAGCTCCGCCGCTCGCACGACGATCACGAGGCGACGATCGACGAGGTGGTCGCCGCCCTCTCGGGGCTCCGAGTGCCCATTCGGCGCGTGGATGTGCGGGGCCTGCGCGAGGCGAAGCGCTCCGACCTCGTCATCACCGTGGGCGGCGACGGGACGCTCCTCCGCGCGTCGCACGAGCTCGGTGAGGGAATCGAGGTGCTCGGCATCAACAGCGCCCCCAAGACCTCGGTCGGGTTCTTCTGCGTCGGGAAGAAGGGCGCCGCGGCGCGGGCCATCCGGCGCGCGCTCGAAGGGAAGCTGCCGCGCGCGCGACTGACCCGGATGCACGTAGCGCTGAACGGCCAGACCATCTCCGCGCGCGTGCTGAACGAGGCGCTCTTCTGCCACGCGTCACCGGCGGCCACATCGCGCTATATCCTGCAAGTGTCCACCCGGTCGGAGGACCTCGAGGAGGAGCAGCGGTCCAGCGGGCTATGGATCGGCCCGGCCGCCGGCTCGACCGCCGCCCAGCGGAGCGCCGGCGGGCGCGTGCTGCCGCTCCAGTCGCGCAAACTCCAGGTCGTCGTGCGTGAGCCCTACACGCCCGTCGGCAAGACCCTGCGCTACCGGCGCGGCCTGGTGGGGCCCGACGGGGGCGTCCGACTCGTCAGCAAGATGCGACAGGCGAGGCTCTTCCTCGACGGCCACGAGCGGTCGTTCGACGTCACCATTGGCGACGTCATCGAGCTGCGGCGCGCCGAGGAGCGCCTTACGGTGCTCGGGCTCTCGCGGTAGCCCGCGACGATTCAGGTTCCACTTCCGCGGACGATTCACTACACGCGGAGCATGGGGTACGAGATCATCGGGACGGGGCACTTCGTCCCGGGCGCTCCGGTCACGAACGACGACCTGTCGCGCGTCATGGACACGTCCGACGCCTGGATCGCCCAGCGCTCCGGGATCCGCCAGCGCCACTTCGCCGGCGAAGGTGTGGGCGCCAGCGATCTCGCGTACGAGGCGTCAAAGCGCGCGATCGAGGCGGCCGGCATCGAGGCGAAGGAGATCGACTACATCCTCTTCGCGACCATGACCCCGGAGTACATCTTCCCCGGGTCCGGCGGCCTGTTGGGCGCGAAGCTCGGCATCGAGGGCGTCCCGGCGCTCGACATCCGCCAGCAGTGCGCGGCGATGATCTACGGCATCCAGCTCATCGACGGGCTCATGAAGAGCGGCGCCGCGCGCACGATCCTCTTCGTCGGCGCCGAGGCCCACGCGGGGTTCATGCCCTGGGAGGACTGGGACATCCTCACGGGCGAGCGCGAGGGCGAGGTGAGCCCCGAGGCGCGGGAGCGCGCAAACGCCCACCGTGCGCTCGCGGTGCTGTTCGGCGACGGCGCGGGCGCGCTGATCTTCCGGCGCACGGAGCGCGACGCGGGCCTCGTCGCGATGAAGGTCCACACCGACGGCCGCTTCGCCGAGACTATTTTCGTGCCCGGCGGAGGGTTTCGTACCCGCCCGTACTGGAAGGCGACGATGTTCGCCGAGCAGGCCTACATCCCCCGGATGGACGGGCGCGAGCTGTTCAAGTTCGCGGTCACCAAGCTGCCGCGCACCGCCCGGCAGCTCTGCGAGGAGACCGGCACCGCCATCGGCGACATCGACTGGTTCCTCGCGCACCAGGCGAATTTGCGCATCAACGAATATATCCGCGAACACCTCGGCGTGCCCGCGGAGAAGATGCCGATGAACATCGCCCGGTACGGGAACACGAGCGCCGGGACCCTCCCCATCCTCATCGACGAGAACACGCGCTCCGGGAACCTGAAGAAGGGCGAGCTCAACATGCTGCTCGCGCTCGGCGCCGGGATCCACTGGGGTTGCGCCCTCGTGCGCTGGTAGGTTCCCTGCTATCGTGCTGGGCATGAGGTCTCTTCGGGCACCCCTCCTCGCGCTAAGACTCTCGCTCGCGCTGGCCCTCGGTGTCGCCGCCCTGAGCGCGCCACGCCCCGCGCGGGCGTCGATTTCGTTCGCGGTCGCTTACGACGACATGGTCACCGACTCCGACGCGGTGGCTGTCGTCACCGCGCTCGAGCACCAGAGCGTGTGGGAAGAGAACCGCATCGTCACCTACACGCACCTCCGGGTGGAGGAGGGCATCGCGGGCAACCTCGCCACGGGCGCCGAGACCTGGGTCCGCACCCTCGGCGGGTCGGTCGGCAACATCGGGCAGCAGGTCGGCGGCGAGCCGGTGTTCGTGCAGGGGAAGGTCTCGCTCATCTTCGCGCGCGCCACGAAGCCGGGCACGGTCTCGGTGGTCGCGCGCGCGCAGGGCCAGTTCCCCGTGCTGGTCGATCCGGCGACGAAGCGCCGCTCGGTCATGAAGAACGCCAACTGCGGCCTGCTCGTCCCACGCGTCGAGGCCGTGGCTTCCACCGCGCCGGCCCCAGCGGGGGTCGCGCCGCGCGCCGTCCCAACCCCCGTCCCCACCCCGACCGCCGCGCGCGTCGTGGCCGTCGACGCGCTCCACGGCCGCTCCCTCGAGGACGTCGCCCGCGACATTTCGGCCCAGTGGAAGCGCCTGCACAAGTGAGCCGCCGCGTGGCGCCGCGGGTGCGTGGGTGGGGCCGGGCGGGGGTCGCCGCCGTCGTCGGGCTGACGCTGCTTGGCGCGCCGTCGAGCGCGATCGCGTTCTGCCGGTCGCGCACCGTGTCGATCGATCCCTCGTTCAACCCGAGCGAGACCGGGCGGTGCTTCGAGGAGGGCGTGCCCCTCTTTTGGCGAAACGCGTGCGTGGGGTACAGCATCGACAACCGCGTCTCGCGCAAGCTCGCGTTCGAGGTCGTCGCCAACGTCGTGGCGCGCTCGTTCACCCGCTGGACCGGGGCGAGCTGCGCGGGCGAGTCCACCGCGTCGTCCCGCGTGAGCATCGACGTGCGCGACGTGGGGCCGGCGCTCTGTCAGAAGGTCGAGACCGCGCTCGATCGCCCCAACGTGAACGTCATCCTGTTCCGCGACAACGAGTGGAAGACGGCAGACGGCGCGGCGCGATCGCCCGACACGATCGGCCTCACCACGGTGAAGTTCAACACCGAGACAGGCGAGATCTTCGGCGCCGACATGGAGCTCAACACCTACCACCACACCATGTCGGGAGGAGAGCCCACCGCGAACGAGTACGACCTCACGAGCGTCGTGACGCATGAAGCCGGGCACTTCCTCGGCATCGCCCACTCCGAGCAGCAGCAGGCGGTCATGTACGCGACCTACGACAAGGGTCGCTCGAGCGCGCGGGAGCTCTTCGGCGACGACGTGCGGGGGATCTGTTCGGTCTACCGACCCGACGGCACCCGACCGGTCCTCGGCAGCAAGGTCACGAGCGGCGGCGCGTGCGATCCGACCCCCTACGGAGGGCTCCAGCGCGACTGCGAGACCGAGCCGGAGAGCGCGGGGTGCGCGACCGCGCCCGACCCGCGCGCCGGAGCGGCGGCGTCCCTCCTCATGGCGGTCGCGGGCCTCGCGCTGGCGCGGCGCAGGCGCGCCTAAGGTCCGCGGTGCCGAGCTCCGAGCCGCCAAACGCTCCCGTCACGCCCCGCGTGCACCTCGCCGAAGACACGGCGTCGCTCCGCGCGTGGTGCGCCCGGCTGCGCGACGAGCCGATCCTTGCGCTCGACGTCGAGTCCAACGGTCTCTTCGCGTTCGAGCCCGAGCTCTGCGTCGTGCAGCTCTCGACGCGAGGGGACGTCGTGGTGGTCGACACCCTCGTCGCCGATCCCTCCTGCCTCGCGGACCTCATCGGCCCCGGCGGGCCCCTGGTGGTGCTGCACGATCTCGGCTTCGATGCCCGCATGTTGAGCCGCGCCGGCGCGCCGCTCCACCGCGTAGCGGACACGGCGTTGGCGGCCGCGTTCCTCGGGCGCTCGAGCACCGGCCTCGGCGCGGTGCTGGCGTCGGAGCTCGGGGTGGATCACGACAAGACCCTGCAGCACCACGACTGGCGCGCGCGCCCCCTCGACGCTCGCGCGCTCCGCTACCTGTCGGGTGACGTCGCGCACCTACTTCCACTGTGGGACAAGCTCTCCGCCGAGGTGGCCGCGAAGGGCATCGCGTCCGAGCTGGCGGAGGAGACCCGCCACAGACTCGCGGAGGCGCAGGCGCCGGCGGAAGACGCGCGCCCCCCGCTGCTCCGGGTGAAGGGCGTCGATCGCCTGCCCGTGGCCGATCTTCCCCTGCTCCGCGCGCTGCTCGAGGCGCGCGACGATCTCGCTCGGCAGCTCGACGTGCCGCCTTTCAAGGTGCTCGCCAACGACGCGCTGGTCGCGGCGGCCCAGCGGCGCCCTCGCTCCGTCGGCGAGCTGGCTCGCATCGACGGCGCCCACCGCGGGAGGGCTCGCGCGCTCTCGCGCCGCATGCTGGAGCTCGTCGGAGAGGAGCACCCACCGCTGACCCCCGAGGAGCGCGCTGGCCTCAGCCCCCCGCGCCCGTCGCCCGCGCACGTCAAGGCGCGCAAGCGCCGCGAGGGGGCGCTCCTCGCGTGGCGCAAGGCCGAGGCGGCGCGGCGTGACGTGAACGCGCAGGTCGTGCTGCCGGGCCACGTGCTCCGAGCCCTCGCCGACGGCGGGGCGGTGTCGACGCGCGACCTCGCCGCGGTCTCCGGCCTCGGCGACTTCCGCGTCGAGCGCTACGGCGACGCCCTGCTGGCGCTGCTCGCGGAGCCGGAGCCGGGCCCCTCGTGAGCCGCGCTCCGCTGCTCGTGGTCGCCGGGGAGGCGTCAGGCGACCGCGCCGCGGCCGCCGTCCTCCGCCACACCCAAGGGGCTACGTTCGGCTTCGGTGGCCAGGCGCTCCGTGCGGCGGGCGCGGAGCTCGTCGGCGATCTTCGCCACACCACTGGAATGGGGCTTACGCTGCCGCTCGCCCGCGCGGCGCGCCTCGTGCGAGTGTTCCAGCGCCTCGTGGCGCTCGCGCGCGAGCGGCGCCCGGCCGTCGCTTTGCTTGTAAATTACACCGAATTCAACCTGCGCCTCGCGCGGTCGCTGCGGCCCCTCGGCGTGCGCGTCGTTTGGTACGGCGCGCCGCAGATCTGGGCGTGGCGTGCGAACCGCGCGCGCGTGCTCCGCGGCCTGGTCGACCGGCTCTGCACGATGCTCCCCTTCGAGGAGGCGCTGTGGCAAGCGCGCGGGGTCGACGCGAGCTACGTCGGCCACCCGGCGTGCGAGGTCGCGGCGCTCTCCCGCCGAGAGGCCCGGGCCGTGCTCGCGCTCACCGAGCGCGCGAGCGCGATCGCCGTGCTCCCCGGCAGCCGCCCGCAAGAGGTGCGTGCGCTGCTGCCCGCGATGCTGGACGCCTACGAGCGCCTGCGCACTGACCGGGCGAGCGTCGACGGCCGTGTGTTCCTCGCGCCGAGCCTCGACGACGCGACCCTCGCGTGGGCGCGCGGGCTCGCGGGAGCGGCCTCCCTCGAGGTCGTAGACGTGGACGCCACGGCCGGCATCGGCCGCGTGCTGCCAGCGTTCAACGCCGCGATGGTGGCCTCGGGGACGGCCTCCCTCGAGTGCGCGATCGCCGACGTGGTGCCCGTGGTGGCCTACCGGGTGGGCCTCGTCACCGAGCTCGGGGCTCGCCTGCTCGTGGAGGCCCCGTACGTCGCCCTGCCCAACGTGCTGCTCGGTCGCGCGGCCTTCGCCGAGCTGCTCCAGCGAGACGTGACCCCGCAGGCCCTCGCCCTCGCCGTGGGCCGCGCCCTCGACGACGAGGCGGGCCGCGCCGCCTGCGCAGACGTGCGGCGCGCGCTCGGCCCCGAGCGGACCCCGTCCCGAACCGTGGCGCGGATCCTCGACTCATGGCTCTGAAGAAGGGCCGCCCCGCGCCCGCCGCCTCCCATGGGCGAAGCGGCCAGCCAGCTCGCGGCCCCGCTCTGGCGCGCGCCACACCGCCGACCGGGCAGCCGGCCTTGCCGCGCGAGTGGCTCCTCCTCGCCGCCCTGTCGGCCGGTCTCTTCGTCACTCGGACCCACGCCGCCAAGCTCGTCGGCTTCGGCGACAGCGAGGCCCTCTACGCGTGCTACGCGCTGCACCCGGCGCCGGCCTACCTCGACCACCCCGGGCTCGTCGGCCACGTCGCGCGCGCGCTGGGCGCTGGGCAGGCCCCGACCCCCTCCGCCACGCACGCGTTCACGGCCGTCCTCGCGACGCTCGTCCCCGGCGTCGCTGCAGCCTGCGCCCGCGCGTGCGGCGCGTCGCTCCGTGCGGCGGCAGGGGTCGGCCTCGTCGCGCTCGCCACGCCGATGCTCTCCATCGGGCTCTTCGCCCTCACGCCCGACCTGCTGCTCGCGCCGCTGTGGCTCCTCGCGCTCGGCCTGGGCGTCTTCGCCGCGCGGGAGGGCGACAGCTGGCGCGGCGATCTGGGGTGGCTCGCGCTCGGGCTCGTCGCGGGGGTGGCGACCTGGGCGAAGGCGTCCGGCGCGCTGTTGTTCGGCGTCATCGGGGCGTTTCAGCTCCTCGGCCCGCGCGCGGCGCGCCGCCCGTTTGCCGCGTGGGGCGTGCTCGTGGGGCTCCTGGTCGCGAGCCCCCTCGCCCTCCACCAGGCGACGAACGGCTTCCCGATGCTCCGCCATCGGCTCCTCGACACCCAGACCGGCCTCCCGCTGGTTCGCGGCCTGGGCGCGCTCACGATCGGGCAGCTCGCGTACCTCTCTCCGGTGATCGCGTGGCTGGGCGTCGCGGCGATGCGTGCATCCTACAAGTCCCGCCACGCGACCGAGCCGGGCGAGCGGTTCCTCGCCCTCGCGTGCCTCGTGCCCGGCGCGGCGCTCGCGTCGTTCATGCTCGCGAGCCGCCAGGCGGAGCCCCACTGGCTCGGCCCGGCGTGGCTCGGTGCCCCGGTGCTGCTCGCCGTCCAATCGGCGGCGGGCGCCGACAGGGTGCGATCACGGAGTGTGTCGACCGCGATCGCCGTGGCGGCGCTCTTCACGGTCGCGGGCCACGCGTGGGTGCTCTCGCCGCGCTTTCTCGCGTCGATGCCGGCGTCGTACGAGCCGCGCTTCGACATCGCCAACGAGCTCTACGGGTGGCCTCGCGCCCTAGAGGCCGTCGCCGAAGCCGCCGAGCCGGGCGACGTCATCGTGGGCCCGCACTGGACCATCTGCGCGCAGCTGCACGCCGGGCAGCGCAACCCGGTGGGGTGCGCCACGCCGATCCGTGACGACTTCGACGCCTGGCTTCCGCGCGCGGAGTGGGCGAGGGCGCCCCGCGTGCTTTTCGTCACCGACAACCGCTTCTCGGTGAACGCGAGCGACGTGCTCCCGGGCTACATGCGCGTGCAAGAGCGACACATCTCCATCTTCCGAGGGGGCCGCCGCGTGCGCGTCTTCGCGATCACCACCCTCGAGCGCTCGGCCCACGCCGTTCGATAGGGAGATCCGCCTCACTCGCCGCTACCCGCGCGGACCGACCACGAGGATCGCGCCGGCGACCGTGCTCGCGAGCACGAGCGCCCAGCCCACCTTCTTCAGCTGGCGGGCGTGCGGTGGCGACACGAACAGCGCGACCGAGGCCGCCGCGAAGGGCGCGAGCGCCACGGGCACGACGGCCGGGAGCCCCGAGGAGACCGCGAGCGCCGCGGCCACGATGATGACTATCACCGCAGAAGCGCAAGAGATTCTCCCCGCCGTAGGCCCCCCACCGGCCTTGGTCGAGGTCGCGGCGAGGACGCCACGCACGGCGAGGACCGCGAGAGAGAAGCCGAGCGCCCACACGAGCGTCGCCATGGCGGCCACGCCGACGGGAGCGCCGCCCGCGAGGGCGACGGGGAACGACACGCCCGTCAGCGCGACGGCCGCGACGAGCTCGCCCGCGAGGCTCTTCTCGCGCTTCGCGAGGATGAACCCGAAGAGCACCGCGGCGAGGACCGCGAGCACCGCGAGCGAGGCACGGCCCGCGGCCCCCAGGGCGAGCATCCCGACGCCCCCACCGGCGATCGCGAGCGCGCCGAGGGCGAGCCCCCAGAAGCGGGCTCGCCGAGCCTCCGTATCCTTCGCGCGGCGCCCTCGCTGCCCGAGGAGCAGGAGGACGCTCTCGTGCGCGAAGAAGGCAGCGAGCACCCCCACCGTGAGCGCGACGGAGCCCACCCGGAGGCCGCCGAGGAGAAACGCTGTGACGAGCGGCATGAGCAGCTGCCCGTAGGCCCCGTGCTCGCGGGGCATCGGCGGCGACAGGCTCGCGCTTCCGACGCGGCCAGGGCGGGGCGAGGAGGGGGCCATCGCGCGCAGCCATGCACGTCCCGTGCGAAGTGTGCACGCCCGGAGATACGCGCGGACGCCGCGGAAGGTGCGCGGGATGTGCGCGGCGCGCAAGGTTTGCGCGCGATCCCCCTCCCTCGCACCGAGGCCTCCAGCTAGTCTGCCGCGCCATGTCTCAGCCCGTCCTTCATCCGGTCCCAGGGTCTGTCTTGCCGAAGCGCGCGCGTGTGGTCGTCATTGGCGGTGGCGTGATCGGCTGCTCGGTCGCGTACCACCTCGCGCACATGGGCTGGCGCGACGTCCTGCTCCTCGAGCGCGACCGCGTCACGAGCGGCACCACGTGGCACGCCGCGGGCCTGATGGTCACGTTCGGCTCCACCTCCGAGACCTCGACGGAGATGCGCAAGTACACACGCGATCTCTACGCCCGCCTCGAGGCCGAGACCGGCCAGTCGACCGGCTTCGCGCCCGTGGGGTTCATCGAGGTCGCGGCGGACGCCGATCGCCTCGAGGAGTACCGCCGCGTGTCCGCGTTCAACCGCTTCTGCGGGGTCGACGTGCATGAGATCTCCCCACGCGAGGTGCACGACATGTTTCCGCTCGCGAAGACCGACGACCTGCTCGCCGGCTTCTACGTGAAGGAGGACGGCCGCGTGAACCCCGTGGACGTCACCATGGCGCTCGCGAAGGGCGCGCGCCTCCAGGGCGCCACGGTCGTCGAGGGGGTCGCGGTCACGGGCCTCCTCACGAAGCGCGGCGCGGTGACCGGCGTGCGCACGGCCCATGGCGACGTCGAGGCCGAGTTCGTCGTCAACTGCGCGGGCATGTGGGCGCGCCAGCTCGGTGCAGGCCTCCGGCGTGAACATCCCGCTGCAGTCGGCGGAGCACTACTACCTCATCACCGAGAAGATCCCGGGTCTCTCCGCGAGCTTCCCCGTGCTCGAAGACCCGGGCTCGCACGGCTACTTCCGCGAAGAGGTGGGCGGCCTGATGGTCGGCCTGTTCGAGCCCGTGTGCGCGCCGTGGAAGGTCGGCGGCGTGCCCGAGGACTTCTCGTTCGGCGAGATCCCGCCCGACTGGGACCGCATGGCGCCGTACCTCGAGAAGGCGATGTCGCGCGTGCCCATCTCGCTCGAGACCGGCGTGAAGAAGTTCTTCTGCGGCCCCGAGAGCTTCACGCCCGACCTCCAGCCGGTGGTCGGCGAGGCCCCCGAGCTCCGCAACTACTTCGTCGCCGCGGGCCTCAACTCGATCGGCATTCTTACGGGCGGCGGGCTCGGCCGCGTGATGGCGCACTGGATCACGACCGGTCGCCCCGACGTCGACATCACGGGCTTCAACATCGACCGCCTGCACACCTACCAGGCGAACCCCGAGTACCGCCGCACGCGCACCGTCGAGTCGCTCGGCATGGTCTACCAGTGCCACTACCCCACCCGGTCGATGCTGACGGCCCGCGGGGCGAAGAAGTCGGCGCTGCACGATCGCCTGGCCGCGGCCCGCGCGCACTTCCGCGACGTGAGCGGGTGGGAGGGGGCCGACTGGTACGCGCCCGCCGGCGTCGAGGTCCCCCCCGAGCAGCTCTCTTGGGGACGCCAGCACTGGTTCCCCTACTGGGAGGCCGAGCACCGCGCGGCGCGCGAGGGCGTCATCCTCATGGACATGTCGTTCATGGCGAAGTTCCACGTGCAGGGGCGCGACGCTGGCGCCTTCCTCGAGCACCTCTCGGGCAACCGCGTGAACGGCCCCGCCGGGACCATCACCTACACCCAGTGGCTGAACGAGGGCGGCACGATCGAGGCGGATCTCACCGTGACGAAGCTCGGAGACGAGCGCTTCTTCGTGGTCGCCTCCGACACGGCGCACCGCCACGTCGAGACCTGGATGCGCCGCCACCTCGAGGCCCTCGCCGATCGGTTCCCGCACGCCTTCGTGACCGACGTCACCTCGGCCTACACACAGCTCAACGTGCAGGGTCCGCGGTCGCGGGCGCTGCTCGCGGAGCTCACGTCCTGCGATCTCTCGAACGAGGCCTTCCCCTTCCGCACCGCGCGCGAGATCGATCTCGGGTTCGCTCGCGCCCTGTGCGTCCGCATCACGTACCTCGGCGAGCTCGGCTACGAGCTCTACATCCCCACCGAGCAAGCGACCCACGTCTACGACCGGCTCGTCGTAGCCGGGGCGGCGCACGGCCTCCGGCACGCTGGCCTGAAGGCCCTCGCGAGCCTCCGCATGGAGAAGGCCTACCGAGACTACGGCCACGACATCGACAACACCGACTCGGTGCTGCAGGCCGGACTCGGGTTCGCCGTCGACCTCACCAAGCCCGACTTCCTCGGCCGCGAGGCGGTGCTCGCGGAGAAAGCCATGGGGGAGGGGCGGGGCCCAAGCCGTCGTATCGTCCAAATATTGCTACAGAATCCCGAGCCTCTCCTCTTCCACGCGGAGGTCGTCCGTCGGAACGGCGTGGCCGTGGGCTACATCCGCGCCGCGTCGTACGGGCACACGCTCGGCGGCGCCGTCGGGCTCATGATGGTCGACGCCGGCGTGCCGATCGACCAGGCCTACCTCGACGCGGGGGAATGGGAGGTCGAGGTGGGCGCGCTCCGCGTTCCGGCGCGCGCGTCGCTCCGCCCTCTCTACGATCCGAACATGAGCCGCGTGCGCGCTTAGGCTTCGGCCGACGCGCCGACGCCACGAAGCACGAAGCCCCGTGACCCGCGAGCGCTCGCGGGGCCGGGGCCGATGTGCTCGTGGGCGGCGCTCAGGTCTGGGGCGTAACGGCGGGCGCGAGCGTGCCGAGGCCCACGTCGCGCAGCAGCGCGAGATCGTCCGACTCGGTCGAGTTCGGGGTCGTCAGGAGCTTCTCGCCAAAGAAGATCGAGTTCGCGCCCGCGAGCAGGCAGAGCAGCTGCGCTTCCCGGGTGAGGCCCTCGCGCCCGGCGGAGAGGCGCACCCGGGCCTTGGGCATCAGGATGCGCGCGATGGCGATCATGCGCACGAGCTCGAACGGATCGATCGGCGGGCGGCCCGCGAGGGGCGTCCCCTCGACGGGCACGAGGGCGTTGATCGGGACGCTCTCGGGCGGAGGCGTGAGGTTCGCGAGCGTGCGGAGCATCTCGCAGCGATCCTCGTCCGACTCACCCATGCCGATGATGCCGCCCGAGCAGACGGTGATGCCCGCCTCGCGCACGTTCGCGAGGGTGCGCAGGCGGTCGTCGAAGGTGCGCGTCCGCACGATCGAGCGGTAATTCTCGGCGCTCGTGTCGATGTTGTGGTTGTACGCGTCGAGCCCCGCCTCGCGGAGGCGCGCGGCCTGGTTGGCGTCGACCATGCCCAGCGTGACGCAGGCCTCGAGACCGAGCCCCTTCACGCCACGCACCATGTCGAGCACGCGTTCGAACGCGGGGCCGTCCTTCACCTCACGCCAGGCAGCGCCCATACAGAAGCGGGTGGAGCCGAGCTCCTTGGCGCGACGCGCGCTCGCCAACACCTTCTCGACGTCGAGCATCTTCTCGGGCTCGACGTTCGTGTCGTACTTGGACGACTGGGGGCAGTACGAGCAGTCCTCGGAGCAGCCACCGGTCTTCACGCTGAGCAGCGTGCACAGCTGCACCTCGTTGTCCGGGTGGTTCGCGACGTGGACTCGGCGCGCCTCGTCGAGGAGCGGGAGCAGCGGACGGGCGTAGAGCGCGCGGACCTGCTCACGGGTGAACGGCGCGCCACCCGCCACGGAGGGCTCGGACGACGCGAGTGCGTGAGGGGCCTGGGCGGCGGGAGCCAGAGGGGCGGCGTGGGGAGCGGGAGCGGACGCGAGCATGGCCCGCAACCTAGGACAGCCCGCGGCCTTCGACCAGCGCCTCCGCGGGTCCCGCCCCGAAGACTTGACGAGACGCAGGCACGGCGCCGCGGGCGAGCCCGACAGATGGACGACTACCCGAACAATTTCAACAAGTTCTACACCTAGGGTGCCAGGGACGGGAGCGGCACGACGGCGAACGGCCACGCCTCGAGCAGGGGCACCTTCGCGCGCGGCCCCGCCTCGGCGCGAACGCGGGCGCACTCGTCGTCGGTCAGGCGGCGGGGCCCATAAACCGAGGCGTCGGAGGCGTCGGAGTCCATGAGCAGGCTCGGCGTGTCGCGACCGAAGTCGTCGGGGTGACCGGGCACGTCCAGCAGCACGTGCCCGAGCTCGTGGGCCACGACGTGGCTGCTCCGCCGTGTCCGCACGCCGGATCTGTCGACGAGGATCACGTTCTTGACGCTCGAGCCGTCCCCGTAGATGAACGACTCGCCCACGCGTCCGCCGCCGAGAAAGTACGGCACATAGACGAGCTGCACGACGCGTGGATCGGCGTCGTCGAGCGCCTTGGCCAGGCTCCGCTCCTCGAGCGACCCCGCGGGCGAGTCCATGTCGCCAAAGTGCGTCAGACCGTCCGAGAGGTCGACGGCGCCGATGGCCACCGAGAGCGTGCTGTCGGTGCAGAGCATGCCGTCGGCCTCGACCCGCGCGAGCGCCGCGGCCCCGCGTCCCTCGGCCCGCGAAATCAGCACGTCGGCGCTCCCGGCCGCGCCCGGCGTGATGCGCGCGTTGCGGCTCACCACCGCGCGAAAGCCGGCGCGCTGCACCTCGAGCGCGAAGAGCCGCGCGACCTCGTCGGGGGTCTTCCCTGGTGGCACGACCAGCACGGCCGGGCGCCCCTCCACGCGCACGCGCAGCACCCCTCCGGTGCTCGGGAGGCCGAGGTCCGTGCCGAAGGAGACGAGGTAGGGCGGCGGCGGGGCCGCGATCCTCACGTCGGGCGGAGCCTCTCCATGGAGGCTGATCCCACACTGGGCCCAGAGCGTCGCCGCGTCTTCGAGATCGGCGCGAGCCTCACTGATCGCCTCGGCCTCGTTGCGAAAAATGCCCGGCTTGCCGGTTTTTTCTGCGCGAAACACCGTCGCGCGGACGTGGAGCCGGTACCGGCCGGCCACCGCCGGCGCTCCGGGACGTCCGCTCGCGCGTGGTCCGCCCACGTGAATCGAGCTCCGCTTCTGCCCGCCGCGCGCCACGACGACGAGGCCACCGACCTCGCCGAGGAGGCTGCGCCCCGCCGAGCTCGGGTGCTGCCTGTCGACCCGATCGATCACGACGCGCAGCGGGCGCGAGCGCGCGCAGCCGGCGACGCCCCCCGCGCACGGCGCGTCGACAGGGACGCCCCGCACGGCGTCGAGGACCGCACCTCTGGCGCTCAACGAGAGGACGTCGACCGTCCCACCTCCAGGTCCCTCGCCGCGCGTCACGACGCGAAAGCCGTCCGGATCGTCAGCGGGCGAGGCCTCGGGGAGCGCTCGCGAGAACGAGAGGTGCGTGACGCTCGGATCGAGCTCGCGCCCTTCCGCGTCCTCGAACCCGTGCGCGACCACTCGCAGCCGGATCTCGCGCGTCGCCGGGCCAGCGCCGAGGGTGAGCGTCACACCCCCCGGACGCACGCCCTGCAGCTCCGCGCCCGTCGGCACCACCGCAGGCAGCGCGAGCGGCGCGCCGCGCCACACGATGCGCGCGCCGTCGCTCGACAAGGCAGCCCGCTTGCCAAAGACGAGCCCGCCGAGCCCGCCGAGCGGGAGCGCGACGAGATCGCGTCGGGCGGCGCCCCGAACGGCGGTGTCCAGGCCGTCGCGGACACCGTTGGCGTCGTCGTCGTCGAGGTCGGCGGTGAGCTGGAGCTCGAGCGGGCCCTCCCCCGCGACGCTGGGCCTCGGGAGCGCTAGCGCGAGGGAGACGGCCAGCCCGAGCGCCGACGCGAAGGCAGCCCGGCCCCGCCGGCCCACGGCGCTCGATGGGCGCAGGTCGACCGAGGCGCGACGTCGCCGTGCGCTCAATCGCAGGATCCCCGCTGGAGCCGCCTCACGGTGAGCTCGTCGACGACGCGCCCCGCGAGCCCCCCCGCCGCCGCGACCTTCACGCGCGCCGCCCAGGCCATCGTGCCGAGGTGCTTCGACGCGACGAGCTCGCTGGCCAGCTCGAGCGCGGGAGCTTCGTCCCCCGCGTCCCAGAGGGCGCCCAGGGCGAGCCCGCGGAGGCCGTCCGCCCCGGCGACAGCGCAGGCGCGGAGCTCGGGCAGCAAGTCGGCCCGCCCGTGGTCGCGCGCGAGGAACGCCGCGGCGCGGACCTGCGCCTCGTCGACGAGAGGGCCGCGGCCGAGGGCGTCGAGCATGAAGCGCGCGCCGGGCGCTCGTCGCGCGGCGAGCCGGAACAGAAAGGTGAGATCTCTCTCTGCGCTCGGGCGGTCGGACAGTCTCGCGGCGACCTCGGCGGTGAGGCGCGCGTCGGGCGGTGGGGGCCGCTCGTGCCCGCCGGCGAGCGCCGCGGCGTCGGCGAGCGCCCACGCGAGGAGGCCCCACGCGCAGCGGGCGGACTCTGGACCGGACTCGGCCCTCGCGCGGGCGTCGCGCAGCGGCCCCGGATCGCCGGCCCAGACGACGGCCTCAGCGAACGACAGCCAGCGCCCGAGGTGGCGCTCGGCGCTCCTCAGGATCTCGAAGCCGGGGGCCAGCGCCTCGCCGCCCGACGGGCCCGCGCCCCGCGCGGCGAGCGCGTGGACGAGGGGGAGCACGACGCCCGTGGCGAGCGCGACGCGGTGCGCCTCTTTGATGATAGGTGCAAGATGCAGCAAATGCGCCCCGCTCGATTCGCCACGGAGCGAGCGCCCGACCTCGGCGGCGAAGGCCACCAGCGATCGTCCTCCCGAGGCCAGCTTCGCGAGCGGCGCGCCGAGGCCCGGGGCCGTCGAGAGCGCCGCGGCGGTCAGGGTCGCCACGCCGCCGCCCTCTTCGCGCCCGAGGGCCCGCTCGAGGATCGGCGCGGCGGCCGCGGGCTCGTGCTCGCCGAGCGACCGCACCGCGCAGCACCACAGCTCGCGCTGCAGGGCGTCGCGCTCGAGGAGGACCGTGGCGACGCGGTGCAGCTCCGAGCGGAGCGCGGGGCTCGCAGGTGCGAGCGCTCGGAGCGCACCGGCGACGCGGGCTTCGGTGGGCGAGCGGCGGAGCAGCTGCGCCTCGACCTCTTCGTGGAGCCGCACGCGCACGGCCGCGTCGACGTGGTCGCCGGGGACGAGCGACGCGGGCCCGGCCACTCGCTTGGCGCGCGACGGTCTCGCCGGACGCGCGGGCGCGGCGCGGGCGAGGCGCGCGCCCTGCGTCGGCGCCCCCGCGAACAGGGAGAGCCGCGGTTCTTTTCTCGGTAGCTTGGTCATCGCCCCCCCTCGCCCCTCCAGCGCCAAGTGGAAGGGACGAGCCTACCAGACGCGTGCAAGCGCCGTCCGAAAACCCCCGCGCGCGAGCCGCCCACGCGCAAGGCGCCGCCGCCCCCGTCGCGACGCGACGCGCGCGCGCCAGCCGACCCGGGGCCAACTACTTCACGATCGGGTTCTTCGCGTCGAACGGCGCGCGAATCCGCAGCTCGCGGAGCCCGAGCTCGGCCGGGATGGGCGGGAATGGCGCGGCGCGCCGGATCGCGTCGGCGCAGTTTCTGTCGAACTCGTCGATGCCGCTCGGGCGCACCGGCGGCCAGGAGACGCGCGCGCTCCCGTTGGCCCGCACCGTAAACTCCAGGATCACGGTCCCTTGCTTGAGCTCGTACATCGCGCTCTTCGGGAACGCGTGTGTCCAGAGGGGATCGATCTTCGCGTGGACAGCGCGGAAATAGGGCAGGAGGCGCGGATCGCGGCTGCCGAAATCGACGACCGCGCCGTCGCCCATCCCGAGGGGCCCCGCGTGTGAGCCGCGCCCGGAGAGCGCGCCGGCGCCCGCCGCTCCGCCGCCCATCGTTCCTCCCGCACCGGGCCGCCCGTTTCCACCGGCGACGCTCGCGTGCACCAGCGAGTGCACCAGCGTGGACACTTGCTGCTCGCTGTCGATCGTGTCTTGCGTGCGACCGCGCTCGACGGCCGGGACGCTGGGGTTCTGCTCGGCGACTTGGGGGCGTGCCCGCGCCACCGCCGCAGAGTCGCGGTGGTCAGTGCCCGGGAGGCCGTCGAGGACCCCCTGCCCCGGCGACGCCCGGGTCGCGCCCACGCTCGCCGCGCCAAGCTGCCCTGGGAGCTCGGTGCCCTCCTGCTCGCCGCCGAGCCTGCCGCCCTCCACGCTGGCGGTCGCGCCGGGCGCCCGCGCGCCGCGGCTTGGATCGGCGGCGGTCGCGGCGCGTCGCTCCATGCGCGCGAGATCCCCCTGCGCGAGGAACGTGAGCTCCATCGGCTCACGCGACGAGCGGCGATCCTCCTGGGTGCGGCGCTTCTTCCCGCTCGCCACGCGCGGCGATTGATCGACGTCGAGGTGACTCGGCAGGTCCGTCGTGCGCCTCAGATGGTCGTCCTGGTTCGCCAAGTGCTCGGCGCGCTCGCCGGCGCGCTCCCCGCCTGCACCGACATGCCCATCGTCGATGTGCGCCACCGCGGCGCCGCCCCGCGGCGTCGGGGTCACCCCGCGCGGATCGACCCGCTCGTCGGACAGCGTCGTGCCCTCCGGCGCGGGCGTCAGCTCGAGCACGCCGACGTCGATCTGCCGACCGCGCGCCTCGCGCCGATCGACCTCACGCCGCGAGAGGCTGAAGATGGCCACCCACGAGAGCACGGCGACCGCCCCGGCGTGGGCCGCCAACGACAAGAGGACGCTCACGCTCTGAACCCCGGGTGCGCGGCGCGTCGTGGTCACTCTCTCAACGCTAACCCACTTTCGGAGGAGCGCCACCTGCGGTCGGAAACGCGCGCCGCAGCCGCCGCTCCGCGTTCTCCGTCGTGAGCCGCGCGAGCGCCTCCAGGCTCACCCCGCGGAGCTCCGCGACGCGCCTCGCGGTATGCACCAAGTGCTCAGGTTCACACGGTTTTCCACGAAACGGCACCGGCGCAAGGTAGGGGCTGTCGGTCTCGATGAGCACGCGGTCCGCCGGGGCCCACGCCGCCACGTCGTGCACGCTCGCCGCGGTCTTGAACGTGACGATCCCCGAGAACGAGAGGTCGAAGCCCAGGTCGAGCGCCCGCGCGGCGAACGCGCGATCCTCACTGAAGCAGTGGATGATGCCTCCGACGTCGCGCGCGCCCTCCGCCTCGAGCACGTCGAGCGTGTCGGCCGGGGCCGAGCGCGTGTGTACGACGATGGGCTTGCCCAGGACGCGCGCGAGCCCGATGAGCCGCGCGAACGCCGTGCGCTGAACGTCCCGAGGTGATCGGTCGTAGTGGTAGTCGAGGCCCACCTCGCCGACCGCGACGACCGACGGCCGCCTCGCGAGACGCTCGAGCTCGACGTAGAGATCGTCGTCGAGCGTGCTCGCGTCGTGGGGGTGCACGCCGACCGTGGCCGCGACGTCGGGCCGCGATTCGGCGAGCGCGACGGCCTCCCTCGCGGCCGACGCGTCACTCCCGACGCCGATCGTCACGAAGCCGGTCACTCCCGCCGCCTGGGCACGCGCGATGACGTCGTCGGCGCCCCCCGGCAGGTACTGCAGGTCGAGGTGGCAATGTGTGTCGACGAGACCGCGTGTGACGAGACCCGGGGTGTCGACGAGACCAAGCTCCATGCGGCCTCTCTAGGACAGGGCGGCGCGCACCGCCCGACTTTCGGCCGCGGACCGGACCGCGTAGGCTCCCCGCGTGGCGCTCCCCGACCCGTCGCTCCTCGACCCCACGGGGTGCCTCATCGCCGGCGCGGCGCTCCCGACACCGGCTGCCGGCTATCTCGTCTTCGGCCAAGAGACGCCCGCGCCGTTCTCGCTCGCGGTGCTGCGCCCCTACGCGGCGCGCTTCCTCGACGCGAAGGTGGGGCTCTCTGCGGAGAAGCGCCGCCAGCCACCCGAGCACGACCTCGCGTTCATCCTCGTCCACCACGCCGACGTCAAGGGTACGGTCGCCGTCGAGGCGCGCCGCCTCACGGACAGCGATCATGCGCTCGTCGCCCGCGCAGAGGCCGCGCACCCTTCAGGGGGCCTCGCCGAGCTCGCGCAGCGCTGCACCCGGGTGTTCGTGGTGCACGCCGGCGCGCCCGACGACGCGACCGCGCTGCTCGTCGCGTGCCTCCTCTCAGGCACCTCGCTGGGCCCCTCGACCGACCTCACCGCGCCGCGGCTCTTCGGGGTCAAGTCGGGGCGCGAGCGGCTCGCGCGCGCGGTCGCTCGGCGCGCGCAACCAGGCTAGAGCGCCGAGCCCTCGCGACCGCAGCGCCCGCCTCGCCTACGCGAAGCGCCCCGCCGCGAGCCCCGCGCAGGCCGACGTGGCGCAGGCGTCGCAATAGCCAAAGTGCTTCGCGAGGCGATCGAGCACCGCGCGTGCCTCGGCCTTGCGCGCGTCGTCGAGGCCGCTGCCTTCCTCGCGCACGAGGGCGACGACGTCGCGCACGAGGCGCACGATCAGCGATTTTTTGCCAGCAAAGACGGCCTCACGCATCTTCGCGATGCTGCCGGGGAACACGGTCTCCGGCTCGATGGGCAGCCCCGGGTGGTCGATCGCCCAGGCCGCGATCGCGCCGATCACGTCGCGGCGCGCGGTGCCGGGCTCGCCCTTCAGCGCGAGAAGCCGCTCGACCTCGCGCATCATCTTTTCGTCGGGCTCTTCGTACTCGCCGGTGAGCCGGTTGCGCAGGCGCTCCTTCTTCACCCACACGCTCACGTGCTGCACGTAGCGCTCGAACAGCTCCTCGTAGCGGCCCTCTTCGACGACGCCGGCCGCGAGATACATCTCTCGCTCCCACGAGGAGAGCAGGCGCTCGCGCAGCTCCGCGACGAACAGCTTCACGTCGTGGTAGCCGCCCTCGACTGGCTCGAGCTCGAGCCAGTCGAACTCACCCTTGCGCGCGCACAGCGCCTCGATCTCGGTGAGCACCGCGAGCGGCGACAGGCACGGGTGCACGGGCGACTGCGCCGCGTCGAGCAACACCACACGCATCTCGCGCGGGCTCGCGCCGGTGCGCCCCTCGTAGTCGACCGCGTCGGCGGACTCCTTGTAGATGGCACGGATCGACGAGCGCACGAGCTTCGCGGTGTCCACGTCGAGCCGCGGCGGCGCCGCCCCGGTCGCGTAGAGGTCCATCTTCTCGATCGCCGACAGGCCAGCGGCCGCGGCGCCTAGCGCCCCCGCATGACGCGTGGGGTCCGCCTTGCGCATGCGCGTGAGCACCGCGAAGAGCGCCGCCACCTCGGTCGCGTGCGGGGCCACGTGCCGCCGCACCTGGGGCGCGACGTGCGCGTCGTAGATCTGCTGCTCGAGAACGTAGCTCCGGAGGTACGGGGTGCGCACGAGCTCGAGGCGGCCTCGGAAGCTCGCGAACTCCGGGTGCTCGCGGAACGCGTCGAGGTGCAGCTCGTTCGCGCTGCCGATCATCACGCAGTTGAGCGTGACGTTCTGCTGCGTGAGCGCGACCTCCGACGTCTCGACGCTGAGCTGCAGGTACTTGAACGTGTCGAGCGGCCGCTTCAGCAGATCGCTGAACTCCAGCACGCCGCCGGCGGCGTCGATGAGCTCCCCCTTCACCTCGTACAGCGACAGCGCCTGGAGCGACGCCGGGAGCGACGCGAGCGATCGGTCGGCGGTCACCTGCCGCTCGACCGCGTCGACGCTCATCTGCGGGCCGATCGTGACGGCCCCCACGCGGTACCTGTGGGAGATGAAGTAGCGCTCCACGCGCACGTGCTTCAGCACGTCGCGGTAGGAGCCCCTGTAGCTCGCGAGGAGGGCGTCGAAGATCTGCTGGCTCTTGTGCGAGAGCCGCCCGCGCGAGAACCACTCCGAGTACGGCTCGGGCAGGCCGTCAGGGTAGGCGCGCGCGCCGAGCTCCCCCACCAGGCCGCGGCGTTCTTCGATCGGCACGAGGAAGAGCGGATGATCGCGGACCTCCACGAGCAGCTTGGCGTCGAGCTCCTCGTCCGCGAGGTGGGCGTAGCTGAGGACCGACGCGGAGACGTCCTTGCCGCCCCCGAAGCCGAGCGCGCCACGGGTGGAGCGCGACGACGGGAACACCCAGCTGTAGGTGTAGATCGCGCCTTCGGGGAGCGTCGAGTAGTCCTCGAGCGCGCGGAGCACGCAGCCGGCGACGGTGCTCTTCGCCGACCCGTTCGGGCCGTGGAGCAGCACGAGCCGGTTGGCCCTCCCCTCCCTCGCGAAGTTGCAGAGCGATCGGTACAACTCCTCTTGCACGTGCTCTTGGCCGATGAGCCCGGCGCGGCGAGCCCCTACGCTCGCGTCCTCGAAGGGGAGGTCGAAGAGGTTCCACCGCGTCTGCTCGCCCCAAGGGCGCTGCACCTGCGTGGTGCCGTAATGGTCGAAGGCGTCCCGCACGTAGCGGCTCGCGTCCCGGGCGTACCGCACCGGGTTCGTCGCAAACAGGTCCACGTACTCGTCGAAGGAGAGCACCCAGCGGCCCTCGACGTAGCGCTCGTGGACGCTCGCCGCCACCTTCGCCAGCTCGGCCGCGGCCACGCCGTTCGTCATGCCGAGAAGGTACGGCACCGCCCCACGCCCACAAAGGAAAAGCGCGACCCGGTTGGGGTCGCGCCCTTCAAGACCGCGCGCGAGTGATGCGCGATCGGGCCTAGAAGTTGACCGCAGCCTTGAACGGCTCGCAGCTGTCCTTCGAGCACATCGCGCCCTTGAGCTCGCAGGCGCCGCTCCCGCCCGACGCCTTCGCCGCCGCGTCGCTCAGCTCGAAGCTCGTGATGACATGGCTGCCGCAGGTGAGCTTCCAGGGGAAGGCCTTGTTGACGTGCCACTCACCGACCGGCGTGACCGTCAGCGAGCCGCCCGCGGTCGCCACTTTGTAGTGCTCACCACCCGCGCTCGCCCCCGCGGCGACGAGGAGGCCGGCCACTGCACACGCGGTCCCAAGGATCTTCGACAGGCGCATCTCTCTTGTCTCCTTCGCCTCCAGGGGAGGCCTTTCGTTTTGTGAGCGTCCCCTTGTGGGGCCGCGCGGTCAAGTTGAAGCTGGGGGCCTCGACAGGCGGCGGGGCAGCAGCGCTCGAGGATAGAGCAAAGACGGGGCCACGCGTGTGGCGGCGACCTGCGGGCACCCGAGATCGAGGTCCCAGGCGGTGTGACGCGACCGGTGGGCCCGCTATTCACGTGGCCACGCGCCTGAGCAAGGAATCCCGCCAAGAAGGTAAGACACCCTCGCACCTTGGGTGAGCTCGCGGGCTCCAGCGGCGCCAAGCGCATGGATCAAGCCTGCCCCGGATGGGCCGCGAGCAGCCCAGCTCAGCGGGCGTAAAGCTCGAGCGCTGGCGCCGGCGACTCCACCGAGGGGGCGAGCGCGACATACAGGGGAGACTCGGGGTCCTCGGTGACCGCGATCGCGATCCCCTGCGCCCGCCCGCGGACCGCCCACGCGGCGACGAGGGCGCGGACGTCGACGCGGATCACCTCGCCCGCCCCAGGCAGCACCCGGGTCTCGGGCGTGGGCACGTCGGCGAGGCGCGGCGCCCGCGCGAACGAGAGGGTCGTGGGATCCCAGTCGTCGTGGACGGCGCGCGCGCGGAGCCGCACCGGCCCCACGGGCGGGTCGACCCGCGGCGCGCGGCGGAGCACCACGTACGCCTCCACGAGGTCGGTGGGGACGACGACGTCGGTAAAGCGCAAGAGCAGCACGCCTCGCGACGCGCCCCCGAGGCCCACCGTCACGGGCGTACCCCCACCCTCGCGGGTCTCGGGGGTGAGCCACGCGAGGTCGGTGGGGGCGATGACCCGGCGCTTCACGAGGGGCGAGCCGGCGTCGTCCACCTCGAGCAGCCGCACGGTCTCCTTGGCCGACACGCAGCGCCCCGTGACGCACGCCTTGCCCGACCCGCACGGGTCGTCGCTGGCGCACAGACGATCGGGCGGCACGCACGCCGGGGCCGCGGCTAGCCCCGCGAGCCCTGCCAGCGTGATCACGACGGCGGTGAGGACCCTCGGGCGCACTTGGCCACGATAGTCGCTTCGGACCGGCCGTGGCGAGCGCATCCCGCGCGACTTCGGTTTCCTAACGGCACCGCTTGGCGGTTTCGAGCGTTCATGACGCCCTCCCTTCGGTCGGTTGCCATAGACACGCCGCTCGCCTGCGGCTCGCTTGCATGTTCGCGCTTTCCGCGGGCGGCGCGCTCCCGCATGATACCCCCGCGGCCATGCTAGACGTTCGCGGGCTCACGACCACATTCGACACGGACGACGGTCCGCTGCGCGCGATTGACGACGTCTCCTTCCGGGTCGAGCCCGGCAAGACCCTCGGGATCGTCGGCGAGAGCGGCTGCGGCAAGAGCGTCACGGCGCTCTCTATCCTGCGGCTCCTGCCCGACGTGGGCCGCATCGCCAGCGGCGAGGTGCGGTTCCTGGGGCGCGACCTCGTCACCCGGTCGGAGCGCGAGATGCGCGACGTCCGCGGCAACGACATCTCCATGATCTTCCAAGAGCCCATGACCAGCCTGAACCCCATCTATACGGCGGGCGCCCAGGTGGTGGAGGCCGTGGTGCTGCACCAGCGCGTCACGCGAGCGCAGGCGAAGGCGCGCGCGATCGACATGCTGCGCCTCGTAGGCATCCACTCGCCCGAAGAGAACTTCCACGCGTACCCGCACCAGCTCTCGGGGGGCATGCGCCAGCGCGTGATGATCGCCATGGCGCTCGCGTGCGAGCCGAAGCTCCTCATCGCCGACGAGCCGACGACGGCGCTCGACGTCACGATCCAGGCCCAGATCCTGGAGCTCCTGAGCGAGCTGCAGGAGCGGCTCGGCATGGGGATCATCCTCATCACGCACGACCTCGGCGTCGTCGCCGAATACACGCACCACGTGGCGGTCATGTACGCCGGTCGCGTCGTGGAGAGCGCGCCGGTCGTCGACCTCTTCCGCGCGCCTCGACACCCTTACACGCGCGGCCTGCTCGACAGCTTGCCGAGGCGAGGCAGCACCCCGCGTCGCTCGCGCCTCCGGGCCATCGAGGGGCTCGTACCCGACCTGCGGAGCCTCCCGCCGGGCTGCCGCTTCGCCGACCGTTGCGCCTTCGTCACCCCGGCGTGTCGCGAGGCCGAGCCCGCGCTCGAGGCGCCCGAGGGCGAGCCCCACAGGTTGGCGCGCTGCTTCCGGGCGGCCGACGTGACGCCGGCCGCGGAGGCGTCGCGATGACCACGGCGGCCGAAGAGGGCGCCGAGAGGGTCGCCGACAGGCCGGGCGCGCAAGCCTCCCGGACGCTCGTGGCGACCGAGTCGCTGTCCAAATATTTCCCGGTCGGCGGCGGCCTGTTCTCGCGGGGCGATCGGGTCCTTCGTGCCGTCGACGGCGTGTCTCTGCGCGTCCGACGCGGTGAGACCCTGGGGCTCGTCGGCGAGAGCGGCTGCGGCAAGAGCACGCTCGGGCGCCTGTTGCTCCGGCTCCTCGAGCCCACGTACGGCCGCATCCTCTACGACGGAAAGGACATCGCGCACCTCAACGCAGCTTCGCTCCGGCCGCTGCGGCGAAAGATGCAGATCATCTTCCAGGACCCGTACTCGAGCCTGAACCCTCGCATGACCGTGCGCGAGATCGTCGCCGAGGCGATCCGCATCCACAACCTCGCGGCCACCCGCGCCGACGAGGAGGCGCTCGTCGCCGAGCTGCTCCGCAAGGTGGGGCTCCGACCCGAGGCCATGGACCGCTACCCGCACGAGTTCTCGGGAGGGCAGCGGCAGCGCGTAGGGATCGCGCGCGCCCTCGCGGTGCAGCCCGAGTTCATCGTGTGCGACGAGCCCATCAGCGCCCTCGACGTCTCCATTCAGGCGCAGATCGTGAATCTCTTGCTCGACCTCCAGGACGAGCTCGGCGTCGCGTTCCTCTTCATCTCGCACGACCTGAAGATCGTCGAGCACATCAGCCACCGCGTGTGCGTGATGTACCTTGGCCACATCGTCGAGCAGGCGCCCGTCGAGCGCCTCTACGGCGGCGCGCTGCACCCGTACACGCGCGCGCTCCTCGGGGCGTCGCCGGTGGCCGACCCGGAGCGCAAGCGCCTCCACGTGCTGCTCGAGGGGGACGTGCCCTCCCCCATCGATCCGCCGAGCGGGTGCAGCTTCCACCCGCGATGCCCGCGCGCGGTCTCGCAATGCAAGACCGAGGCGCCTCCGTTCGCCGAGCTGGTGTTCGGCAGCGGGCACAAGGTCGCGTGCTGGAACCCCCACGACGGGTGACCCGGTGACCCCTCCCGATCCCACGCCCTCCCCCTCCCCGGGAGTCGGCGCACGCGTCGGTCGCTACGAGCTCGTCGAGCGGCTCGGCGAGGGAGGGATGGGCCGCGTCTTCGTGGGCCTCGACACGGTCCTTGGCCGTCGCGTGGCGGTGAAGGTGCTGCGCGACGACCTCGGGCTGCCCCCCGACCTGCGTGCGCACCTCGCGGAGCGGATGAAGGTCGAGGCGCGGGCGGTGGCGGCGCTGAGCCACCCGAACGTCGTCGTCCTCCACGACATGGGGGAGGATCCGACCGCGGGTGTCTTCCTGGTGTTCGAGCTGATCGCCGGCGAGACCCTGCGCGCGCGGCTCGCGCGTGGACCGCTCGCGCCCGACGACGTGGCGCGTCTGGCCCAGGAGCTCGGCGACGCCCTCGACGCCGCCCACGCCGCGGGCGTGCTCCACCGGGACGTGAAGCCGGAGAACGTGCTGCTCAGTCAAACCGGCAGCAAGATTGGCGATTTCGGCCTGGCTCGGGTGCCCGAGGGCGGCCTCACGCGCGAAGGCGCCGTGCTCGGGACGCCCGCGTACTCGGCGCCCGAGACGCTGGCCGGCGGCCCGCCGCACGCCCAGGGCGACGTGTTCGCGATGGCCGCGACTCTCTACGAGGCGCTGACCGGCACGCGCGCGTTCCCCGGCAAAGACCTGCTGACCGTCGCCGCGGCGATCGCGGTCGGGGGGCACACGCCGCGCGCGATCGTGCGCGACGATCTCGAGCCGGACACGGCGCGCGAGCTCACACGCGTCCTCGTCGAGCGCGGCCTCGCCAAGGACCCGGCCGACCGCTTCGCCTCCCCGGCAGAGCTCGGTCGCGCCGTGGCCCGGGCCCTGCGCGCGCGCCTGCGCTCCGACGGGGCCACCGCGCCCGAGGAGGAGCGCCCCGCGCGCAGGCTCGGGGGGGCGAGCGGTCGACCGCCGCGCTGGCTCAACTACCTCGTCGGCCTCGGGCTGCTCGCCGGGCTCGCGGGGATCGTGATCGAACGGCGCAGCCACCTCCAGCGGAGCGAAGACGCAGGCGCGCCCCACCCGCGCCGCACGCTGCCGGGCGCACACGCGCCCGCAACGCACGCTCCGTCCGCGCCACACGCCTCCGCGAAGAGCCGCGACGCCGGTCCGGCGGGCGCGCACGACGCGACCCCGGCGACGCGCGAAGGCGAGTGACTCAGCGCGCCGCCTGCCACCGGGTCAGCGTGTCCACGATTTGCCGCTGCGCGCCTTGGGTCGTGTCGACGACGGAGAGCGCCTCGTGGACGCGCCCGTTCTCGCCAGGAATGGCGAAATACGGAATATTTTTGTACATATAGCCTAGCGCCTCGAGGCGCGCCCGGTCGTTGTCGGCGTCGAGCTCGACGAGCGTCGTCGCGCCGAGATCGGCGTCGAGCTCCCCCCCGTGGGCCGCCGCGTGGAAGCGCTTGCAGGGAGGGCACCAGGAGGCGCCCGCGTAGACGACGAGGAGGCGCCCGCCGGCCTTCGCGCGGAGGCGCTCGGTGCGAAGGAACGCGCCGAGGTCGGCGTCGGCTGGAGGCGCAAGAAACGCCAGCCTCGCGGCCCCCCGCGCGGGCGCGGCGGCGCTCGCCGGGGCGACCGCCGAGGCGGCGGGCGCGCTCACGGGCGACACGGCGGGCGACGCGGCCGTGCTCCCCGTGGGCTCACGCACCACCGGCTCACGCGGGACCTCGCGGGAGCAGGCCCCCAGCGCGACCGCGACGAGCGCGACGAGCGCGGCCCGCACGACGAGCGAGCGCTGCGGACGGCCGCTCAACGCGGGCGCCCCTGGGCGATCCAGCTGTCGACGAGCTGGATTTCGTCGAGCGCGAGCGGCGGGTAGGCGAGCGGCATGCCGCGGACGGGGCCGGTCTCGGCGCCCGCCTCCTCTGCGTGGCGCGCGAGCAGCGAGGCGACGAGCCGCGGGACGCCGTCAGGGCCAGGCGCGAACACGCTGGCGCGCTCGCCCTTGTCATCCAGGAACCCCGCGGCGATGCCGTTGAAGTCGGAGAGGTTCAGCCCACGCGGCTTGAAGCCGAAGCCGCCCGAATTGCCCGGACCTCCATCGCCGATCGCGTAGTCGGGCTCCGAGTGACAGTGCCAGCAGGTGCGGTGGAACACGCGCTTGTCGACCTCGGCGAACGTGACCTTCCGCGTGAGCAGCGGCGGTCGCGCGACGCGCGGCTTCGGTGCCACCGACTCGAGCGGACGCGTGTGCAAGAACGCCGTGAGACTCTGCACCTCGGCCTCGGTGAGCGGGATCCGCGGCATCGCGCTGTCCGCCTTCGCGGCGATCGGATCGCGGAGCCACGCGGCCGTCTGACTTGGCAGCTGCCGCTCGCGGACGAAGCGCAGATCGGGCGCGAGGCGCCGGCCGAGCACGAGCTGCTCCGGCTTCAGACCCGCGGGCACGGGCGAGATGGCCAGGCCGGGCACCCCCGACATGGCGTGGCACGTGGTGCACTTCGACTCGAGCAGCCGACGCCCCGCGTCGAGATCCCCCCGGGGCGCCGCCTCCGGCTTCGTCTCGGCGAGCACCAAGTACGCGGCTAGATCAGCGATTTGGCTGGGCTCGAGGGCGAGGCGCGGCATGCTCGGCGAGAGGCCGGGGCGTAGATCGTGCGGCTTCGCCAGGTAGCTCGCCACCCACTCGCGACGAAGCCGCTTGTCGGTGCCGGTGAGCGACGGCGCGTCGGTGAGGTCCTCCACCACGGGCCGCCACTTGGCGAGCAGCGCGGGGGCCGCCTTGAATTTCCCCGCGACGATGTCGGCGTGACACTGGACGCACTGCTTGTTGGCGGGTGGAGGCGGCGCGCCCGTGCCCTCGTGGCACCGGTTGCACTGGAGGTCGCCGATGAGCTGCTTGCCGTGCATCGGATCGCCGACGACGCGCGCCCCCTGAGCGGGCTGCGCCGAGGGTGCCCCAGCGGACGGCGCGGGCGTCGGCTCGCGGCGCGGTGGCTCCTTGCACGCGCCGAACACCAGCGCAGCGAGCACCCCGACCGCGGGCCACGCCGCGGGAGACCTAGGGTAGAGCCCCATCAGTCGCGCGACGCCAGCATCCCCTGCGTCCTGGTCGGCGTGGAGGCCGCGGCCGCGACCTTCGCCGCGGGCGCAGCGCACACGCTCGGGGTGGCCGCCATGCCCTGGCAGCGGCTCATCGCCACGGCGGCGCCCGTCACGTCGCCGCGCTCGGCCCGGAGGCGAGAGAGCGCCGCGTAGGCCTGCGGGCTCCCCATGAGGTCCTTCTGAGCGAGCTTGTCGAGCGTCGCGAGCGCCTGGCCGTGGAGGTGCGCGATGTGCGACATCGCCTCTCCTAGGTCGGCCTGGAGCGACGGCTCGTTCGGGCGCGACGCGTCGATCTCCTTCAACGACTGGACCGCCCACTCGAGGTTCGCGGCCCGGGTCCACCCCTGCCCCGCGGCGCCGGGGACGTTGCCGTCGGCGCGCACGACGGCGAGCGCGAACACGCGGAGCGCGCGGGTCTCGAGCGGGCGGCGGCCGCCCTCGAGCGCCCGGACGCTAGGGAACATGCTGAACACCTTGTTGGCGGCTGCTAGCGGCTGGTTCTGCTCCAGCGCGTGCTCCGCGGCGGCCACCTCGAGGACGGGGTTCGGGGCCGGCTTGACCTCCTTGTGGGGGCGCGGCATGGCGAGGTTCACGGACATCCCGCAGGCCGTGGCCGAGGTCGGCGCGGCGAAGGAGGCGACGGTGAGCGCGGCGGCGGCGAGGGCGAGGGCGCGAGGCGACTTCATGGTGGGCTCCGGGGCGAGGTGCTGTCTGGTACGTGCGAGCGAGCGAGAAGTTGGGTGGGTGGCGCGATTTTTTCAGAACGCCGGGGCCCGGCGGAGAAGTTCGCGGCGCCATCCCGGCGACTACGACTCCGACCACCGTCCGTCGCTGAGGTTCCCGCCTTCGTGACCCGCCCGGACGATTATTTCGGATGGCGCACAGCGTCATACCTTCGCCCTGAAGTCGCGCCGGGAGTGTGAGCACTTGACCCCCGCCTCACCCTCCGGCGAGCGTAGGACCGACCATGAGCGATTCCTCACCGCCAAGCCCGCCGGTGCCGGCCCCCACGCCGGCGCACCTGACAGCCCTCTATCGCCAGATGCGCCTCATCCGACGCCTGGAGGAGGAGGCCGCCCGCGCCTACGCGCAGGGAAAGATCGGGGGGTTCTTGCACCTCTACATCGGCCAGGAGGCCGTCGCGGTCGGCGCCTGCGCGGCCCTCCAGCCGGGCGACTACGTCGTCACGACGTACCGCGACCACGGCATCGCCATCGCCAAGGGAATGAGCGCGCGGGCCATGATGGCGGAGCTCTTCGGGAAGAGCACCGGCTGCTCGCAGGGGCTCGGCGGCTCGATGCACATGTTCGACGCCAAGAACGGCATGCTGGGCGGCCACGGCATCGTGGGAGCCCACATCCCGCTGGGGGCCGGCGCGGCGTTCGCGTCGAAGTACCGCGGCGACGGTCGCGTGACCCTCTGCCTCTACGGCGAGGGCGCCGTGTCGATCGGGGGCTTCCACGAGGGCGTCTCGCTGGCCGCGCTGTGGAAGCTCCCCATCGTGTTCATTTGCGAGAACAACGAGTACTCGATGGGCACGCCGCTCTCGCGCAGCATGTCCGTCGAGGACACCTCGCAGAAGGCCCTCGGCTACGGGGTCGTGCGCGACCGCTTCTTCGCCGACGACGTGAACCTCGTCGAGCATCGGATCCGCGCCGCGGTCGACCGCGCGCGCGAGCTGTCACAGCCGACGATCGTCGAGGTCCGGACCTACCGGTTCCGGGGCCACAGCATGAGCGATCCGGCGCGCTACCGCACGGCCACGGAGGTGGAGGGGCACAAGGAGCGTGATCCGCTCTTCCGCGCGCGACACGAGCTCACGGTCGCGTTGGGCGCCCAGGGCGAGGCCCAGGTCGACGCGCTCGACGCCGAGGTCGAGGCCGAGGTGCTCGACGCGGTGAAGTTCGCCGAGGACAGCCCAGAGCCAGACCCGAGCGTGCTCGCGCCCACCACGTACACGGGCCCCTTCGCCGCCTGAGAGGACCAAGCCATGCGAACCTTGCGTTACCGAGAGGCGCTCCGCGAAGCCATGATCGAGGAGATGGAGCGCGACGAGCGCGTGTTTCTGATGGGCGAAGAGGTCGGCCACTACCAGGGCGCCTACAAGGTGTCCGAGGGCATGCTCGAGCGCTTCGGAGCCAAGCGCGTCATCGACACCCCGATCGCCGAGTGCGGCTTCGCGGGCATCGGCGTCGGCGCAGCGATGGTGGGCCTCCGCCCGATCATCGAGTTCATGACGTGGAACTTCTCGGCGGTCGCCTTCGACCAAATCCTGAACGGTGCCGCGAAGATTCGACAGATGTCGGGAGGGCAGTTCAGCTGCCCCATCGTCTTCCGCGGCCCCAACGGGAGCGCCCGCCAGGTGGGGAGCCAGCACTCGCACTCGATGGAGCACTTCTACGCGACCGTGCCCGGGTTGAAGGTCGTGGCCCCCGCCACACCGGCCGACGCGAAGGGCCTCATGAAGGCGGCGATCCGAGACGACGATCCCGTGCTCTTCATGGAGTCCGAGACCCTCTACTCGGTGAAGGGCGAGGTGCCCGACGACCTCGACGCCCTCGAGCTCGGCAAGGCGCTCGTCGTCCGTCCCGGGACGCACTGCACCGTGGTCAGCTACTCGCGCATGACCCACGTCGCGCTCGAGGCCGCTGCGGCGCTGGCTGCCGACGGGATCGACGTCGAGGTCGTCGACCTTCGCTCCCTCCGCCCGCTCGACGAAGAGACCGTCGTGCGCTCGGTCAAGAAGACCCACCGGTGCGTCGTCGTGCACGAGGGCTGGCCGTACGGCGGCGTCGGCGCGGAGGTCGCCGACCGCGTGCAGCGCCTCGCGTTCGACTCCCTCGACGCGCCGATCCTGAGGGTCGCGCAGCTCGACGTGCCGATGCCGTACAACGCGAAGCTCGAGCAAGAGGTGCTGCCGCAGCCCGAGCGGGTCGTGGCCACCGTGAAGCGCGTCGTCACGCGCGGGAGAGGCTGAGATGGCGAAGATCCTGGAGATGCCGAAGCTTTCGCCCACGATGGAAGAGGGCGTGCTCTCGGCCTGGCACAAGAAGACGGGCGACGCGGTCGCGATCGACGACCTCCTCGCCGAGGTCGAGACCGACAAGGCGACGATGGAGTTCCGCGCCTTCGACGCCGGGACGCTGCTCGCCCTGCTGGTCGACGCGGGCGCCCAGGTGCGGCTCGGTCAGCCCGTGGCGATCGTCGGCATCGCTGGCGAGGACATCGCGGGCCTCCTCGCGACCCTCGGCGCGGCGCCCCGCGGAGCTGCGCCGGCCGCCGCGCCGCTGCCCGCGCCCGCGGCTCCCGCGCCCGCGCCTGCGCCGGCCCCCGTGCCGGTCGCGTCGGCGCCAGCCGCTCCGGCGACGAGCGGAGGCTTCAGGCCGGGCGGCTCGGCGCTCGATCGCACGTCCCAGGAGCCCGAACACGGGGACGACGGCGAGACCGGCCGCGTGCTGGCTTCGCCGTATGTGAGGAAGCTCGCGCGTGACCGCGGCCTGGCACTCGACCAGGTGCGCGCGAGCGGCAAGCACGGCCGCGTGCTCCCGGAGGACCTGGAGGCCGCCGCGACGACGGCGCTCGCGGCAGCGCCCCTCGCGCTCGCTGGGCCCGCCTCGCCTGCAAGCTCGGCCCTCGCCCCACCCGAGGTGCGACCGCTCTCACCGATGCGACGGACGATCGCGCGCAGGCTCGTCGAATCGAAGAGCACCGTCCCGCACTTCTACCTCACCATCGACGTGGACGCGGCGCCCCTGTCGGCGCTCCGCGAGTCGGTCAACGCCCGCCTGGCCGAGGCCGCGGCCGGCAAGGAGGGCGCGGCCACGAAACTCAGCGTCAACGACCTCCTGATCAAGGCGGTCGCGCTCGCGCTCGCGCGTGTGCCGGAGTGCAACGCCCAGTTCTCCGACGAGGGCCTGCTCGTGCACTCGCGCGTCGACATTTCGGTGGCGGTCGCCGTGCCCGACGGCCTCGTCACGCCGGTGGTGCGCGACGCGGACAAGAAGAGCGTCGCGGCCATCGCGGCCGAGGTGCGCGAGCTCGCGCGACGCGCGCGCGCGAGGAAGCTCCGCCCCGAGGAGATGTCGAACGGCACCTTCTCGATCTCGAACCTTGGGATGTTCGGGATCGACACGTTCTCCGCCGTCATCAACCCACCGGAAGGCGCGATCCTCGCGGTGGGTCGCGTGCGCGACGAGCCCGTCGTCGTCGACGGGGCGGTGGTCCCGGGCAAGCGCCTCGGCATGACGCTCTCCTGCGATCATCGCGTGATCGACGGCGCGGTGGGGGCGGCGTTCCTCGCGGAGCTGCGCGCGCTCCTCGAGGCGCCGATGCTCGTGCTCGCGGGATGAGCCTCACGCCCGGGCCTGCTACGCTGCGGAGGATGAGGTCTCGCGGAGCAGTCTCGGTCGTGGCGCTCGCGTGCGCCGCGGTGCTCGGCGGACCCGAGCCGTGGGCGCACGCCGGGCTCGCCTCGTGGACCACGGCGCTGCCCGAGGCGCCGGCCGCTCGCGCGGAGCGACGCGGTGTCGTGATCCTCGCGGTCCCCGTTTCGCCCCGGGTGCGCATCCCGGGCGGGCGCTTCTTGATGGGCTCGTCGCCGGTCGAAATGAAGCTCGCGCAGATCTCCTGCCAGACCGAGATCCTCCGCGACCGCTGCAGCGAGATCGCCTTCCTGTTCCGTGCCGAGGGTCAGCTGCACGAGGTGCACCTCACGCCGTACGACCTCGACCGGAGCGAGGTCACCGTCGCCGACTTCGGCCGGTGTGTCGCGGCGGGCCGGTGCGCGCGCCCGGGCTTCGAGGCCTCGGATGCGCGCTTCGCGAGACCGCGGCTCCCGGTGACCCACGTGTCCTGGGAGGCGGCGAGCACGTACTGCGCCTTCGCCGGCGGCAGGCTCCCCACCGAGGCCGAGTGGGAGTTTGCCGCGCGCGGCCCCGAGGGTCGCCGCTACCCGTGGGGGCGTGTGTGGAATCCGCACCTCGCCAACCACGGGGCGTTCGCGCCCGATCCCACCGACGCCACGGACGGCTTCGTGGGCCTCGCCGAGGTGGGCTCGTTCCCGGACGGGGCGACGCCGCAAGGGGTGCTCGACCTCGCGGGGAACGCGGGCGAGTGGGTCTCCGATTTTTACGACATCGACGGCAACGGCCACGGCTACAGCGGCGCCGAAGAGACGAACCCCAAGGGCCCCGCTACGGGCGGTCGCCACGTGGTCCGCGGCGGTTCCTTCCGAGAGGGGCCTGCGTTCCTGCGCGGCGCCGCGCGGGGGACGACGCTCCTGCACCAGAGCCCCGAGGTTGGCTTCCGCTGCGCGTACGACGTCGGCGCGCCTCCCGCGCCCGCCCCGCGTCTCACTCGCGCGAAGTGACCACGGCGGCCGCGCGTGCAGTAGTGTGCACCGGGTGAAAGTCGCTCACCTCTCCGACCTCCACGTGCTCGATCTCGCGGGCGTCTCCCCGCTCGCGTACGCGAACAAGCGCCTGCTCGGCTACGCGAACCTCCGCTTCAAGCGCAACCACCAGCACCGGTCGCAGACGGCCGCCGCGCTCATGCGCGAGGTGCGCCGCGCCGCAGTCGATCACGTCGTCATCACGGGCGATCTCACGAACCTGGCGCTGGAGCCGGAGTTTCGGGCGGTGCTCCGCATGCTGCGCGACGAGCTCGGGCTGCCTCCGTCGCAGGTGAGCCTCGTGCCGGGCAACCACGACACCTACGTGCGCGACGTGCGCATGCTCCCGTTCGAGCGCATGTATGCAGAATACACGAGCAGCGATCTCCCGGAGCACTCGCTGGCGCTCGCCGGAGGGCGCTTCCCGTTCGTCCGCGTGCGCGGACCGCTCGCGATCGTCGGGCTCTCGAGCGCGGTGCCTCGGCCGCCGTTCATCGCGGCGGGGCGGCTGGGAGGCGCGCAGCGCCGCGCGCTCGACGCGATCCTCGCGCATCCGAGCGTACGCGACAAGACGCCGGTCGTGCTGGTGCATCACCCGACGTATCCGCCGCGCTCGTCGCTGAAGGCCGTGCTGGAGAGTCTGCACGACGGCGCGGAGCTCGAGCACGCGCTGAAGAGCGCGCGGCCCTCCGTCGTCCTGCACGGCCACCTGCATCGGCGGCTCGTGCGCCGAGCGAGCGCGCGCACCCGCCCCACGGTGATTGGGGCCACGAGCGCGTCGCTTCACCACGAAGACGCCGATCGCATGGCGGGCTTCAACGTGTACACGTTCGCGGAAGACGGCGCGCTGACCGAGCTCAGCGCCCAGGTCTTCGACCCGCAGGACGGCTCTTTCACGAGGCGCGAGATCCCCGAGTACGTCTGGTGAGACGGCTCGCTCGGGGGCTCGCGACGCGCGCCCCGGCGAACACCGCGGCGTTCGACCGGGCTACTTCTTCGGCGCCGGCTTCGCGGCGGGCTTGGCTGGCGCAGGCTTGGCCGCGGGGATCGGCGCGGCTCTCGGCGCAGCCTTCGGAGGCGACAGCTGCGCGTTCATCTCCATGTCGTTGCCGTAGGTGATGGCGCGCACGATCTTGTCCGAGCTGTCGAGCTGGACGAGGTTCAGCTCGTGGATGACCACGGGGCGACGGGTGGGCCGGGCGCCCATGTAGAGGCCCTTGTTCGTGCCCGCGTAGGTCCCCTCTTCGATGACCCAGTCGCCCATGCCCCACGACGCCTCGGTGGTGGTCTTCGCGTCGGGGAAGGCCACCGAGAGCATCTTGAAGTACTTTTGCACCGCGACCTTGCCCTTGGCGGGCTCGAGCATCGTGAGGTCGTCCCAGCTCGCCTCGTCGGTGAGCATCGTGAGCCACTTCTTCTCGTCCTTCGCCTCCCAGGTCTGGTTGATGAGGGCGAGCGTCGCGATATTGTGCTCCTCCTCCTTCGTCCCCTGCGCGGTGATCACCTGCGGCGCGCCCGTCGGGAGGGCCGGCACCGCGCGGTTCTTCTCTTTCGTCGCGCCGACCTGAGAGGCCACGACCGCGGCGTTCCAGTAGGTGTGCTCTTCCTGGATGGTGCCATCCTCGTTGAAGCGCACCACGCTCGCGCCGGCCCAACCCACCGGCTTGCCGCTGGCCTTGATGCCCATGAACTCGCCAGAGTGCGTGGCGTTCAGCACCCACTCGGTGATGACGACCTCGCCCTTCGAGAAGACCCGCAGCTCCCCCATCTTGATGTGGGAGAACGAGGCGAAGTGCTGAGCGAGCGCCTTCTCGATACCGGCTCGCCCAGTGGCGTCGGGCATGCCCGGCACCTTGATGACCGCCGCCTCGGCGTAGAAGCTCGCGGCCTTCTTCGCGTCGCCCGCCGCGAAAGCCTCCGCGAGGCCTTTCCCGGCGGCCTGCTGGAGCTCGGCCAGAGACTTCTTCGGCGGCGGCAGCGGGGGATCGGCGGGCGGCGGCGGCGGGGCTACGGTCACCGGGGGCGGCGGCGGCGGCGGCGGCGGCAGCGGGGGCAGGGGCTCCGCCCCGCAGCCGATGGAGAGCGCAACGCCCTGCAAGAAGAGCCCGACCAGAACCTTGTTTCGCATGAGCATCCCCTCCTCGTGTCTCGTGTCGTCTCGTGTCTCTGTATTCGTGTCTCGTGTCTCGTGTCTCTGTATTCGTGTCTCGCGGCGACCCCGCCTCTGGCGTGGCCCGCGACCGCGCAGGGTGGCGCCGCGGTGGACCCGCGTCAAGACGTCAGTCGAGCACCGCGACCGGGAATTCGCTGCTCCGGCTCGTGCCCCGCGCGCGGAGGGGCGGCTGCCCGGTGGTCTCGGTCACGGCGAGCCAGAGGTCGCCGTCGGGATCGATGCACTTGCGCTGGCTCGTGACCACCGAGAGCGGCACGTGGGTGAAGATGCGGTGCGTGCGCCCGACGATGATGCCCGTCTTGCCGGCCATGCCCGCGTGCACGGCGTGCCGGGCGAGCGCATCACAGAAGATCGAGTCCTGAGCGTTCGCGGGCACGCTGCGGATCATGTAGCTCGGATCGATGTATTTTACAGTGACATCGCGCCCGACGCGAGAGAAGTGCTGCGTGATCGCGTCTCGCAAGCGCGGACCGACGTCGATGTCCCCCGCGCTGCCGTAGCGCACGTTGCCGGAGGCATCGCGGGCGGCGTGCTCGGGGGGGAGGAGGCCCATGTTGGGGCCACACCCCTCGGCCACGACGATGAGGGCGTGGGCGCGCGATTGGAGGCGCTGCTCGAGCTCGGCGAACAGCCCTTCGGGGCCCTCCAGGTCGTAGTGGACCTCCGGCAGCAGGCAATAGTTCACGTCGCGGCTGGCCAGCGCGGCGGCGGCGGCGATGAACCCCGAGTCGCGCCCCATGAGCTTCACGATGCCCACGCCGTTGCGGGCGCCGATGGCCTCCGTGTGCGCGGCGTCGACGGCCAACCGAGCGAGCTCGACCGCGGTGTCGAAGCCGAAGGTCTTGTCGACGAACGCCACGTCGTTGTCGACCGTCTTCGGGACGCCGATGACCGCGATCGACAGTCCGCGCCGTTCGACCTCGAGCTCGATCGCCCGCGCGCCGCGCTGCGTGCCGTCGCCGCCTATCGCGAAGAGGATGTCGACCCCGTCGCGGACCAGAGTGTCGACCATCACGCCCACGTCGCGCCTGCCGCGTGAGAGCCCGAGGAAGCTGCCGCCCTGGCGGTGGATGTGCGCGACCTGGTCGGGCCCGAGCTCCATCGGGCGGAGCCCCGACGCGGGGTCGAGCCCTTGGTAGCCGTAGCGGTAGCCGATGACGCGGCGCACGCGGTACTTGTGGTGGAGCTGGAGCACCATCGAGCGGATGACGTTGTTGATGCCCGGGCAGAGCCCGCCGCAGGTCACGATCGCTGCGGTCGTGTACGAGGGCTCGAAGAAGATTTCCTCACGGGGCCCCGCCTTCTCGAGGAGGAGAGACTGGGGGGGCTCGCCGCCCTCGACCATCTCCACGTTGAGCAGCACGCGGGCGCCATCCTTCACGTAGTCGGCGACCTCGTCGCCAGGGATCGTCGACAACCCGAGGCCAGAGGGGACGGTGCGGGCGCCGAGGGTCCTCACGACGAGGTCTTGCTGGGTGATCATGGGCACGGAGCGTGTGTTGACCGCGAACCGATGGGCCTGTCAACCTCTCGCTGACACACGAAGAGCCCGAGCCCTCCGGGGTCGCCTCGGCCCAGCCCTCGCCCCATCGGGCGGCCGCGACCCGCTTCAAACCATGAATCTTGTTTGCTATTCTTCGAAGCGCGCGCGAGGCCCCGCCGCGCGCCGGGGCTCCGCGGGCGGCTCGAGCCGCGCCACCGTCTCGACGAAATCGGCGGGCGGTGTGCTCTTGAAGAGGCACGGCTCGGCGGTCTTGGGGTGCTCGAACCCGAGCTCGGCCGCGTGGAGCATGAGGCGCGCGCCCGGCACCTGGGGGCCGGTGTAGCCACGGATGTAGACCCGCTCGCCGACCAGGGGGTGGCCGTCCTCGGAGAGGTGCACTCGGATCTGGTGGGTGCGCCCGGTCTCGAGGCGGCACGACACCCAGGTGGCGTCCGCGAGGTGCCGGAGCACCTCCACATGGGTCACGCTCCGCTGACCGCCCGTGGCCCGCGCCATGCCCCGCTGTCGCTCGGCGCTGCCTCGCAGACCGTCGCCGCGGTCTTGCAGGATGTGGCTCACCACGGTCTTGGAGGAGGCGCGCCCCTGCACGAGCGCGTCGTAGCGCCGGTGCACCGTGTGGGCGCGAAACTGGGCCGTGAGGCTCTCTTTGGCGAGCCACGTGCGCGTGAACACCACGAGACCGCTCGTCTCCTTGTCGATGCGATGCACGACGCCGAGGTTCGGGCGCCCCGGCCGCTGCGACGTGCGCGACAGGTAGGCGCGGACGCGCTCGTCGAGCGTTCCGGTCTCGCTGTCGTCGTACGGCACGGTGCTGATGCCCGCCGGCTTCTCGACGACCACGACGTGCGCGTCGACGTACACGATGGCGTCGCCGGGCAGATCGGTCGTGCGCGGGCGCCGAGCGGCCTCGTCGAACGCGACGACGCTGCCGCGGCGCACCCGACGGAGGCCGTCGGTCACCAGGGCTCCGTCCAGGGTGATCTTGCCCCCCTCGACGCTCTTCCGGGCCTTGCCCCAGGTCAGGTTGAACAGCGCGCGCACGACGCCGTCGAGGGCGTGGCCCTCGAGCTCGGCAGGGACCTCATGGTGGACGGGGGGCACGCCCCATCATGCGCCGTCCCGGCGGCGCGCGCCCAGGAAACCGGAGGTGAGCCCCGGGTCCGAACCAAGGTCGATGGGCCCCGAACCGAAGGCGAGGTGTCGCCACGCGCCGCCGCGCCGCCCGCGCCTGGCCCGCCCGCGCCAGCTGAAAATGACACCCTTCGGGCAGCAAGCTTGACACCATCCCGAGAACGTCGAGACAATCGCCCGTCCGATTGGCGTGCGAAGGGTCCACCGAGGCCCCGCGCCACCTTCTCTCGTATCCCGAGGAGCCCCCCGTGCCCAAGACTCTGCTTGCCGTCGACGACAGCGCCACCATGCGCAAGGTGCTCGAAATCACCTTCAGCGGTGAGGATTTCAAGGTCGTCGCGGCCGACGGGGCCGCCTCGGCCTCGCGGCTCGCGGAGAGCCCCGCGGCCATCGTGCTCGACACCGTGCTCGGCGCCGACGACGGGTACGCGCTGGCCCGCGAGCTCCGCCAGGCCCACCCTAACGCGGCCATCGTGCTGCTCGCGAGCCGGTATCACCCCTACGACCAGGGCCGCGGCCGCGACGCGGGCGCCGACGACTTCGCCGACAAGCCCTTCGACACGCAGCAGCTCATCGACAAGGTCAAGAAGGCCATCGCCACCCGCGAGGCCTCGCCCGCGGCCGCCGCGCCGGCCGCCGCGATCTCGCGACCGGCCGCCGCCGGGCTCGGCAAGTCCACGCAGCCCTCGCTCGGCGGGGAGGTGCGCAAGAACGCGACGCTCATCTTCGGCGATCAAGTGCCCCTCTCGCCGGGCGCTGCGCCCGCTCCCGCGCCGCCCGCCGCCGCGGCACCGCCCGCGCCGCCCACGCCCGCTCCCGCGCCGCGCGCAGCGGCCCCGGTCGCCGCGGCTCCTGCGCCTGCGCCTGCGCCTGCTCCTGCTCCTGCGCCTGCTCCACAGCGCTCCCCCGCTCCGGCGCGCGCCGAGCCCATGGGCACGGCCACCTTCGTGACGGGGGCGCCCGAGTTCACGGCCGCCCCCGCGGCGGCCACGAGCCCCCTCGCTGCCCAGGTGAACGGGCAGCTCGCACCGAAGCTCGAAGGCCTCGGCCTCAGCGCGGCCCAAGCCGACGCGGTGCTCGCGCTCTCGCGCGAGATCGTCGAGCGCGTCGTCTGGGAGGTCGTCCCTCAGCTCGCTGAGACCCTCATCAAGGAAGAGATCGCGCGCCTCACGCGCTGAGCTCGCTGGCTCACGGGCTCCACGCCGTCCGCTCGCGCGAAACACGCGCAGCTGGGCGGCGCGCCTCATTTTGGGCGTTGGTAGGGAAATCGGCCCGGAGTAGTAAGGGGGGCATGATCGACGACACGCAGCCCCTCCCCTCCGCCGACCCCAGCGCGCCAGGCGACGCGCGTGGAGGCGCCGTCCCCGACCTCACCCGCGGATACGAGCCCCGCGAGGTCGAGGCGCGGTGGTTCGCCTTTTGGGAGGCCGAGGGGGTCTTCCACGCCGAGGAGGGCGCGGGCGACACGCGCCCCGTCTACTGCGTGCCCATGCCGCCACCGAACGTGACCGGCTCGCTCCACATGGGCCACGCGCTCATGACCACGCTGGAAGACGTGCTCGTCCGCAAGAAGCGCATGGACGGCTTCAACGTGCTCTACCAGCCAGGGATCGACCACGCGGGCATCGCCACCCAGACCGTGGTGGAGCGGCAGCTCGCGCGCGATGGCAAGACGCGCTTCGACCTCGGGCGCGAGGAGTTCGAGAAGCGCATCTGGGCGTGGAAGGCCACGAGCGGCGGGCGCATCGCCGAGCAGCAGCGCGTGCTCGGTGCCTCGGCCGACTGGAAGCGCTCCAAGTTCACGATGGACGCCGACCAGAACGTGGCCGTGCGCGAGGCCTTCGTGCGCCTCTTCGAGGAGGGCCTCATTTACCGGGCGACCCGGCTCATCAACTGGGATCCCGTGCTGCGCACCTCGCTCTCCGACCTCGAGGTGGACCACGAAGAGAACAACGGCGAGCTGTTCGAGTTCGCCTACAAGGTGATCGGCAGCGACGACGAGCTCGTGGTGGCGACCACCCGCCCCGAGACCATGCTCGGCGACACCGCGGTAGCCGTGCACCCCGACGATCCTCGGTACACGCACCTGCACGGCAAGCGCCTCGCCCACCCGTTCGCGGAGCGCACGATCCCCGTCATTTGCGACGCCATCCTCGTCGACCCGAAGTTCGGGACCGGCGCGGTGAAGGTGACGCCTGCGCACGACTTCAACGACTTCGCGACCGGCAAGCGGCACGGGCTCGAGGAGATAAACCTCCTCCACCTCGACGGCACCATGAACGAGAACGCCGGCGCCTTCAGCGGCCTGCCGCGCGAGCGGGCGCGCACCGCCGTGAAGAAGGCGCTCGACGAGAAGGGCCTCGTGCGCGGCACGAAGCAGCACCGCCTCACCGTGCCGAAGAGCCAGCGCTCCGGCACGGTCGTCGAGCCCATGCTCTCCACGCAGTGGTTCGTGAAGATGGACGGCATGGCCGAGCGGGCGCTCGCCGCGGTGGCCTCCAGCGAGACCACCATCGTGCCCGATGAGTGGCGCAAGACCTACGACCACTTCCTTGAAAACATTCAAGATTGGTGTATCTCGCGGCAGCTCTGGTGGGGCCACCAGATCCCCGCGTGGCACGGCCCCGACGGCGCGATCCGCGTCGCGCGGGAGCGCCCCGCGGAGTGTGGCGAGGGGTGGACCCAGGACCCTGACGTGCTCGACACCTGGTTCTCGAGCGCGCTCTGGCCGTTCGCCACGCTCGGCTGGCCGGAGAAGACCCCGCTGCTCGACAAGTTCTACCCCGCGAGCGATCTAGAGACGGGCTACGACATTCTCTTCTTCTGGGTCGCGCGCATGATGATGTTCGGGATCCATTTCATGGGCCGCGCGCCCTTCTCACGCGTGCTGCTCCATGGACTCATCGTCGACGAGACCGGCGACAAGATGAGCAAGGTGAAGGGCAACGTCATCGACCCGCTCGACCTCGTGTACGGCGCCACCTTCGCCGAGGTGATGGAGAAGACGCTGCCCGGCGCGCCGAAGGACGAGGCCTTCGCCAAGTTCAAGAAGGCCTATCCGTCCGCGGCGACGATGGAGTCGGGATTCCCTGCGTACGGCGCCGACGCGCTCCGCTTCACGCTCACCACCTTCCCGCCCAGCAACAAGCGCATCGCCCTCGCGCCGAAGCGCATCGAGGGATATCGCCACTTCGTGAACAAGGTGTGGAACGCGACGCGGCTCTCGCTCGAGCTGCTCGGCGACTACGTGCCCGACGCGCCCGACGCGCCGGCGACGGCGCTCGGCCCCTACGACGCGTGGATCCTCTCGCGGCTGGCCCACGCGTCGGAGATCGCGCACGCCGGCATCGAGGCGTTCCGCGTCGACGAGGCGTCGAACGAGCTCTACCGATTCTTCTGGTACGACTTCTGCGACTGGTACCTCGAGATCGTGAAGCCCACGCTGCGCGCCGCCACCGGCGAGGCGTCGGCGAGCGAGGCGGTCCGTGGCGCCCGCGCGACGCTCTACCGCGTGCTCGAGGCCTCGCTCCGGCTCCTTCACCCGATGATGCCCTACGTCACCGAAGAGCTGTGGCAGCGCCTCCCCGGCGCGAAGCCCACCCGCTCGATCGCGCTGGCGCCGACGCCGCGCGCGGGCGTGGTGGCGAACGTCGACGCGAAGGCCGACACCGACATGGCGGTCCTGCAGGCCGTGGTGGTCGCCGCCCGCACCATCCGCAGCGAGCACGAGGTGCACCCGGCCGCCGAGGTGAAGCTCTCGCTCCGCTGCGCGTCGGTGGAGGTCCGCGCGCTGCTCGCGGCGCGCTGGCCGGCCATCCGCGTGCTCGTGAAGACCGACAAGGAGGCCGCGCCGTCGGTGGAGGCCCCCGGCGGCCCGCGCCCGAAGGGCACGATGGCGAGCGTGGTGCCGCACGAGGGTGGCGCCATCGAGGTGCTCGTCGATCTCTCCGGGCACGTCACGCGGGCGAAGGAGCTCGAGCGCATCGCCCGCGAGCAGAAGCGCATCGACAAGGACCTCTCGGCCATCGAAAAGAAGCTCGGCTCCAAAGCGTTCGCCGAGAAGGCGCCCAAGGAGGTGGTCGACGAGGCGCACGGGCAGAAGAAAGCCCTGCTCGACGCGAAGGCCCGGCTGGAGGAGGCGCGGGCGCTCGCGGAAGAGCTGGACTGACCCACTGCGAGCCCGCGCGAAGGCAGGGGGCCTGCTTCGCCGCGCGGGCCCGCCGCCCGCTTCGTGGCGACGCGCGAGTCAGACCGAACGCTGGAGCCGAGTGAGGGCCTCTCGGACCAGCACCGGCACCATCTCGCGTCGCCAGAGCGCGTCGCCCTCGATGTTGGGGAGCGGCGTGCACTCGGCGCGTGCAGCCTGCGCGATCGCCTCCGTCGGGAGCTCCGCGAGGCGCGCCCCGAGGGCCAGCGGGCGCGCCTTGCCGACCGACCTGGGCCGCGCCGCGAGCGCGGACACCACAATCTCGAGCTGCGAGACGAGGTCGCCGTCGAGATCCACTCGCGCCGCGAGCGAGAGGAGCGGGAAGTCGATGGCCCCTCTCGTGCGCAGCTTCTGGTACCCGCTGATCCTTCCGGCCACCACGGGCACCACGAGCGCGGTGACGACCTCGCCTGCGGAGAGCGCCGTGTTGGCGAGGCCGTTCGCGGTGTAGAAGTCGCTCGCGCGGACAGCGCGAGACCCGCCGGGGCCCACGATCGAGACCGTCGCGTCGAGGGCGATCGCCGCCGCAGCCGTGTCGTTCGAGGCCGCCGCCACACATCGCTTGCCGCCCGCCACGACGTGACAGATCGCGCCGTCCTTCTTCAGGCAGTACCCGAGCGCCTCGCGCCAGAAGTGGCTCTGGTTGTAGTACCGACAGCGCGTGTCCAGGCAGAGGTTCCCTCCCAGGGTCCCCATCCGGCGGTGGTGTGGCCCCCCCACCGAGCGCGCCGCCTCCCCGAGCGCGCGCGCGTGCGCTTGGATCGCGGGGTGTTCCCCAATGGCCTCCAGCGTGGTCATGGCACCGACTCGGACGGAGCTCTCCGTGTAAGAGATGCCGCGGAGCGAGGCGACCCCGGCCAGCGACACGAGCCAGCGCGGCGTGAGCAGTCCATGCTTCATGTTCGGGAGCAGATCGGTTCCACCCGCCACCAGCGTGGCGCTCTCGCCGTGCTCCCGGAGCAACGCGAGGACCTCCTCGATCGAGCCCGGCGTGGCGAGAGAAAACGGAGGGAGTGGCAGCATTCCTAGGGCTCCGCGCTCAAGGCTGGTGGTGACGACACGAGATCGCGGGGTGGGGCCTCCGCGAGCGTTCGTCGCTCGCGGGCCGATCCGCGGGGCCGCGCCCGACCCTAGACACGCGCGGCTCGCTGCGCGCGGAGCGCGTTCAGAACTCGTGCTGGAGAGAACGGGAGGCTGTCGAGTCGGACACCGACGGCGTCATAGATCGCGTTGGCGACCGCCGGGATGCTGGAGTGGAGAGGCCCTTCGCCCGCCTCCTTCGCGCCGAGCGGCCCCTCCGGGTCGTACGGCTCGACCAGAATCGACTCGATCTCCGGGACGTCGAGGCTCGTGGGTATTCTGTAGTCCAGCAGGTTTGGACCGTGATGGAGCCCGTTATCGTCAATCAGGTGTCCCTCGAAGAGCGCCTCGGCGACCCCCATATAGACGCTCCCCTCGATCTGATTGTGCACGAGCGTGGGACAGATCGCCCTGCCGCAGTCGTGCGCGCACCAGACCTTGACCACCGTGACGACGCCCGTGTCTTCATCGACCGACACCTCGGCGACGTGGGCCGTGAACGAGTAGGCGGGCGACGCCCCGATCTTCCCGCCGCGATAGGCCCCTCCAAGGTCCGGTGGGGTCTTGTAGAAGCCCGTCGCGCCGAGAGTCCCAAACCGGGCCTCGGCGCGCCGGATGACCTCGTCGACGGCGAGCGCATGCCCCGCGGCGTCCAGCGAGCACACGTAGCCCCCCGAGAAGACCAGGCGCGACGGCTCGCACCCGAACGCCTCCGAGGCGACCACGGCGAGCTTGTCTCGAATCGCGCGGGCCGCCATCAAGCACGCGTTGCCGTTCATGAACGTGCCCCGTGACGAGTACGCGCCGAGATCCACGGGGCAGAGATCGGTGTCCGCCGAGACCACGCGGATCGACCCGAGTCCAATGCCGAGGACGTCGGCCACGAGGGTCGCCATCAACGTGTCGGTGCCTTGACCTATCTCGCTCGCGCCGTTGAACACCGTGACGACCCCCGAGCGGTCGACCTTCAACTGAACCGCGCTCTGCGGCATGTCGTTCGGATAGATTGGGTAGTTCGTCCCGGAGATGTAGGCCGATGAGGCCACGCCGAGGCCGCGCCCTCGCCCGAGCGCGCCGCGGCGCCGTCGCCAACCGGACGCCTCCTCGACCTTGGCGAGGCACTCGAGGTAGCCGTTCGAGGTGATCCGCATCCCGTTGAGCGTGGTTGACTGAGGAGCCGCGGCGTTCCTCCTGCGGAGCTCGATGGGGTCCATCTCGAGCTTCGAGGCGAGCTTGTCGAGCGCCACCTCGAGGGCGAAGCGTGGCTGCACGCTCCCGTGACCTCGCTTCGGTCCACAGGGAGGCTTGTTGGTGAAGTATCGAGCCGAGCAGAAGCGATACGTCGCCGTGGTCGTCGGTGCGGTGAGGAGCTGTCCTGAGTAATAGGTCGTGACCAGACCGAATGACGAATACGCTCCGCCGTCGATCGCGGTGTGAGCGTCGATCGCCGTGATCTCCCCCGCGTCCGTCGCCGCCACGGCGAGGTCGATCCGCATGGGGTGTCGACCGCGATGCACGTAGAACTCTTCCTCACGGGTCAGCAGAATTTTCACCGGACGCCCCGTCAGCATGGCGAGCTTCGCCACTACGATTTCGTGCCCGAACGGCTCGCTCTTCCCCCCGAACGCTCCGCCCACCGGCGGCTGGATGACGCGGACACGTGTGGGGGATACGCCGAGCACTCGAGAGAGCTCGCGGTGCAGGTAGTGCGGGACCTGCGTGGAGGACCACACGGTCAGCAGACCTGCGCCGTCGAATTGCGCGATCGCCACGTGGGTCTCGATGGGCGCGTGGGCGCTCCCCTCGAAGAAGTACGTATCCCGGACGACCACGTCTGCTCGCTCGCACGCCCCGTCGACGTCGCCGAAGGCGAGCTCGACGGTCTTGCTGACGTTGTCGCGTCGCGAGTCGCCGAGACCGAGCTCGGGCATGGTGATCGCCGCGTCCAGCGTCGTCGCCGCGGGGAGTCGCTCGTACTCCACGCGGACCAGCCGGCTCGCGATGTTGGCCGTGCGCTCGTCGATGGCCGCGACCGCCGCCACGCCGTCGCCAACGTACCGCGCCGTCCCGACCGCGAGCGCGTGCTCGTCGGGCGTCCACGGGATGATGCCGAAGCGGCCTGGCAGGTCCTCGCCGGTGATGCACGCGACGACCCCGGGCACCGCCAGGGCCTGTGACGCGTCGATTCCGACGATGCGGGCGTGAGGGTGCGGGCAGCGAACGATCTTCGCGAAGAGCATGCGCGGGAGCTTGATGTCGTCGGTGAAGCGCGTCTCGCCGCGGACGCGACGCACGAGGTCGTGGCGCCTCCCCGCGCGCCCGACCGGCCCCTCGGCGCTCACGAGGAGCGCTCCCGGTACGGAGGCAGCGGTGGGGGAGCGTGCTCTTCCCCGCTGGGCATGGGCGATGCGCGCTCGCCTCGCGCACGAGCCGCCTCGTCCATGACCGCATCGACGATCGCCCCATATCCCGTGCACCGGCACAGATTGCCGGAGATCGCGGCCCGCACGGCCGCTCGCGTGGGCCGCTTGTCGCGGGCGAGGAGCGCTTTCGCGCTCATCAGCATCCCGGGTGTACAGAACCCACACTGGCCAGCACCGCGACGGTCGAACGCGTCGAGCAGCCCGTCCAGCGAAGGGGCACCGCTCAGCGACTCGACCGTCGTCACCTGTCGTCCGTGACACATCAACGCGAGGGTGAGACAGGCGAGCACGGGCTCACCGTCGACGAGGACGGTGCACGCGCCGCAGTCTCCCTTGTCGCACCCTTGCTTCGTGCCCGTGAGGTCCAGATCGTAACGAAGCAGCTCGAGCAAGGTCCGACTCGGCGCGACCGAAGTGCGGACGTTGTCGCCGTTGATCACGAGCTGCAGCGGCTCCTGAGGCTCCGCGACCATCGAGAGATCGCCGGAGAGCGCCGATTCCGCGAGCGCTCTGTACGCGCCCAACGCGGCGGCGGGCGGCGCCCGACGAACCCCGGCAGCCGCGAGCTGCTCGACGAGGTGCTCCATCGCCGTGTTCCCACATCGCTCGCCGACGCCGCCGGCGGTCGCGTGGACCGCCGACGCGCCGGCGCGGGCGGCCGCGAGCGCGTTGCCCAGGGCGAGGCCTCGATCGTTGTGCCCATGCCAGTCGAGCTCGACCTCGGGCGCCCCGAGCTCACGAAGCAGCCCCGTCGCGAAGTCCACCAACGCCGCCGCGCCGCTCGGGTCGACGTGGCCGACCGTGTCGCAGAGGCAAATGCGCGCAGCCCCGGCCTCGACGGCGGCCGCGAACATCTGCCGAAGCACGGCGGGCGGCGTCCGAGTGGTGTCTTCGAGGACGAGACAGAAGGGCAGCCCCGCCGCGCGCGCGACCCGCGACGCCTCCGCCACGCGCTCGAGCAGGAACGAGAGCGCCCATCCCTCGACGTATTGCCGAATCGGCGAGCTGCCGATGAACGAATAGACGTCGATGGCCTGCCCCGCGCGGGCGGACACGTCCGCGATGGCCCGAACGTCTGCGGCCGTGGTCCGCGCGGCGGCGGTCATGCGGACCGGCAGTCTCGCGTCGGAGACCTCTCGCGCCAGCGCGACGGCGTCTCGCACCGCGCGGGGGCCTGCCGCGGGCAGCCCGATGGAGACCGCGTCGACGCCAATGTCGATCATGGCGTGAAGGAGGGCGATCTTCCGGTGAATGGGCGGATCGCACGCGGACGCGCTCTGCAGCCCATCGCGGAGTGTCTCGTCGACCACCTGTGGCCCGCGTCGCCAGGGGACGACCCGGGTCTCGCCTTCTTCTCCGCAGCAGCGATTCCAGTCGTGAGCGCCGTTCGAATCGACTAGTCCACACATATGGCACCTGGCCTCGACGCGATCGTTCTGGCCGCGGGCACCGGCCGTCGCATGGGAGGGGCGAAAGGGCGAATCCTGATCGGCGGCGTCTCGCTCGCGAGAAGGCACCTTCGGGAGGCGCGCGTCGTCGGTTGTCGGCGCGTCGTGATCGTGGCGAGTCCGGAGGAGTGCGCGTGGCTCACCCGCGAGTGCGCGCTGGACGCGACCGAGGGAGCGGCGCCGGTGATCGTGGTCTCCTCGTCCGCGCCAGACCAAGCCGGCTCTCTCGCGCTCGCCGTGCAGGCGCTCGGCGGCCCGCCTTCCACGGCGCTTGGCGAATTCGTGTTGATCACCCCGATCGACACCCTCCCGGTGTCCACGGCCACCCTGGCCTCGCTGCTCGACGCGCTCGCCGCCGGTGCGCTTGCAGCCACCCCCACATGCGAAGGTCGCGGCGGGCACCCTGCGATCTTGCGGCGCGCCGCGCTCGCGAGGTATCGGCGCGGGTCGGCGCCGCCCGCGCCGCCCCTCCGCGAGCTGCTCACGTCCCTAGGGCCGCTCCGGGTGCGCGTCCCGGTCGACGATCCCGACGTCCTGACCGATCTCGACACCCCCGAGGACGTCACTCGTCTCACGGGCGCCCCTCCTCGGTTCTGCTCGGAGGTCTGAGCGCCCACCGGTGGAGCATGGCTCCCCTTCCGCGGCGGCGACTTGAGCGATGTCAGCGGGCGACGGCGCGGGCGACGGCGCGCGGCGCGGACGGGAGTCCGTCGCGGAGGTGCGCGGGCGCGAAGCGCGCGGCGCTACTTCAGCTCCAGCGCGGGCAGCGCTTGGCCGGCCGCTCCGTCGTTCGTGCCCGGCGCGCCGCCTGCGCCGGCCGCGCCCGCGTTGGTCGCGTCGGCCGTGAGCTTGGTGGCCGGGTCGGTCGTGGGCTTCTTGCCTGCGAACGCGAGCGCCACGCTCACGCCTCCCGCGCCGCCACCACCTGCTCCGCCGCCTCCGCCGTCGCCCCCAACGCCGCCCGAGCAGCCGTCGGGCACTGGCACCCCCGCCGCGCCGCCGCGTTGCCCCGGTTGGCCCGCGGCGCCTTTGCCTCCGGCGCCGGCCTTCCCCGACACCAGCTCCGTCGACACCAGGTTCACGGTCGCGCCCAGCGAGAGCAGCGCGAAGCTCGCGCCACCTCCCGCTCCGCCTCCTCCACCGGCGCCGCCGCAGCCTCCGGCTCCGCCTCCGCCGCCACCTCCCGCGCCGCGTCCTGCGCCGCCTCCTCCTCCCCGTCCGGGCTCGCCCGGCAGGCCGCTCGCCCCCTTGCCGGGCGCCCAGGCGTTGCTCGTGAGGGCCCCCACGCTCTTGGCGCCCTCGCCCGGTCCGCGATCTCCGGCAGAGGCACCAGGCCGCCCGCCCTGCCCGCCAGCGCACTCGGCGATCGTGCCACCCGCGCCGCCCGTCCCGCTTGGGCCTCCGGCGATTCCGGGCTCTTCGGAGCCCGCCGTGCCGAGACCACCTCGACCGCCCGTGCCGCCGCTCGTCCCACTTGGGCACGAGTGCATCGCGAGCCCGCCGCCGTTCGCTCCCATCGCCGCGTTTCCCGGGGTCGCTCGCGGCTCCAGGGTGAACGCCGCCAGCGTCCCGTCCGGTCCGGCGCCCGCCGCCCCGCCGCGCACCACGCTCCGCACCGCCTCCACCACCGTGGTGGCACCGCTCACTCGCAGGCCGATCGAGCTCGCGCCCGGCCCGCTCGTCGGGCCCGTGAGGTCCACGTCGGTCAGCCGCACCCGGCCTGCCTCCACGCTCACCGCCGCCTCGTTCCCCGCCAGCCCCACCAGCCGCGCCCTGGGGCCTGCCTTGTCGAACGTGCACGCCACCCCGCCGTACACCTCCACGTCCCGCGTCAGCGTGGCCCCCACGTCGTACTGGCCATCGCACACCACAATCCGCTGCCGGCCCGTCTCCAGCGCCTTGGCCAACGTCCTGAAAGGTTTGGCCTTTGTGCCAGGATCGGCGTCGCTCCCCGTGGGCGACACGTACACGCCGAATCCGTCCACCAGGCACTTCTCGGGGTTCTTCGTCGGGTCGGTCACGGTGTCGCACCCGGGCGGCGGCGGCGCGTCCACACCGCCATCCACACCGCCCTCGCCAGGGAGCGTCGCGCCGTCGGCGAGGCCGCCGTCGCCACACCCGCCGTAGTCGCACGCCGAGGGAAACTGCGGACAGCCGGCCAACACGAGCCCGACGAGCAGGACCGGAACCACGACGGCGACACGTCTCATTGCTCGACCTCCAAGGGACCTGCGGGCCCCCTCCGCGCTGCGCGCGCGAAGTCTGCATCAGGGCCACCGCGAGCGCACGATTTTCAGCGCGGCGACGCCTCGTCGCGGCGGGCGCGACCGGCGCACGACGCCCGCGCGGCCCGCCCGCGCCCCGAGGGAACGCCCCGCTCCACCGCCTCGACGCGCGGCGCGGGCAAATGGCGGCCCCGAGGCAAACCGATAGCCCGGCGCTCCCAAAGTTGCTAATCCCGTGCGGATCTTGCGCTTGAGCCGGCCATGAGCGAACCCCCGAACAAAGACGACGCGCCCTCCCCCGCCGATCCGGCGAACGATCCGCCCGCGCCCGAGGCCCAGCCCCCGGTGACCGCCGAGCCGTCCGAGGCGGGGCCGAGGTCCACGCCGCCGACCGTCGACGCGCAGGCGTACGCCGCCCCGGTCGAGGCGCCGAAGGCCGACGCGCAGGCCGCGCCAGAAGCGGCAGGGGCCGACGCCGCTTCGGTCGAGGCGCCCAAGGCCGACGCGCCCGACGCTGACGCTCCCCAGCCCGAGAAGCGCCGCGGAAATCCTCTGCGCGTTCAGGCCCTTGGCCTCGTGCTGGCCGGCGGCTTCGGGCTCTTCTTTCTCATGGCGAAGAACGCCCAGTGGCGCCTCGGCGTGCCGCTCGGGGTGGTCTTCGCGTGCGTCGCCGCGTTCGGCGTCATGGACCTGCTGGGCTCGTTCGACGACCCCGAAGAGCGCGTGGTCCACCGCAGCGCGTTCGGCGCCCTCGCGGTCCCGCTCGCCGCGACCGTCGGGTCGTTCTGCGCGTTCGCGGGCTCGCTCAGCCTCGCCCAGGCCAACACCTTCGGCCCGCAGTGGGGCTGGGGCATCGTGGTCACCGCCACGTTCATCGCGTTCGTCGCCAGCGTCTTCAAGGCCGGCGTAGTGCTCGGCCCGTACGCGAAGGACGAGCTCGACCAAGACCGCCCGCTGCTGAAGCGCCACGGCTTCTGGGTCGTGCTCGCCGGGGCCCTGCTCTATTTCCCCGCGATGGGCGTCTTCTCGCTTTGGGATCCCTGGGAGACCCACTACGGCGAGGTGGCCCGCGAGATCCTCGCGCGCGACGACTGGATTTCGCTCTGGTGGGCGCAAGACGGCTGGTTCTGGTCGAAGCCCATCCTTAACTTCTGGATCCAGTCGCTGGCGATGTCCGCGCTCGGCACGCACTACCAGGCCGACCAGATGATGCAGGGCGGCTTCGCCCACCCCGAGTGGGTCGTGCGCGCGCCGAACGTGCTCATGACCATCCTCGCGCAGTACGTGGTCTACAAGGGCGTCGCGAAGGTGTTCGGCCGGCGCGCGGGGCTGCTCGGGGGCGTGGTGCTGGTGACCATGCCGGACTGGTTCTTCCTCGCGCACCAGACCATGACCGACATGCCCTTCGTGTCGGCCATGACCGCCGCGATGGGCCTCTTGCTGCTCGGCCTGAACACTTCGGAGGGAGAGCGCGCGCGCCTCTACGAGGTCGACGCGTTCGGCCGCAAGCTGCGCCTCTCGGGGTTTCACCTGCTCTTTGGGGTGATCCTGATCTGCGCGCTGCCTCAGATCGTGTACCTGCTCACGCGCAACGTGGAGCTCGTGCTCTACGGGAGCGGCGCCAAGGGCTTCCGGCTCCACCTCGACGAGTTCCGGGCGGGCTCGGCGCTGAACTGCGGGCTCCCGGGGAACGAGGCCTGCCACGCGGCCGTGCCGGCCAGCATCCCGCGCGGCCTGCCGTCGAACCCCACGGGCTTCGGCCCCTCCATGCTCCGGTTCTTCGGCAGCGTGGAGCCGTCGGTGCAGGGCACGGTGTGGCTCGCGCTGCTCTCGGGCCTCCTCTACCTGAACTGGGGGGAGCGCCGCACGCGCCGGCTCTTCTACATTGGCGCTTGGTTCTTCGCCGCGATCGCCACGATGGGCAAGGGACCCGCGGGCTTCATCCTGCCCGGCGTGTGCGCGTTCGCGTACGTCGCCACGAAGAAGCGCTGGTCGGAGATCACGAAGCTCGAGCTGTGGAGCGGCCTGCTCGTGCTCGCCACCGTCGCGGCGCCGTGGTTCGTCGCCATGTACATCCGGCACGGCTCGCCGTTCACCGATCGCCTGTTCTTCCACGACATGTTCAACCGCGCCTTCTCGCACGTGCACGACACGAACGAGGGCGACGACACGTCGATCCGCTTCTACCTTTGGCAGCTCGGCTACGCGCTCTTCCCGTGGACGGGCCTCGCGCCTCTAGGTCTGATGTATTGGCTGCGGCGCAGTGACTCGGCCGACGAGGGGCGCGGCGACGCCTCGATCTTCCTCGTCATGTGGTTCGTGTTCGCCTTCGCGCTGTTCACGTTCATGGGCACGAAGTTCCACCACTACATCTTCCCGGCGGTGCCGCCGGCGGCGATGCTCATCGGCGTGGCCCTCGACGACGCGATGCGCCGCACCGCGTGGGCGCGCCGAGACCGTGTGCTCCCGTACGGCGCTGGCATGCTCGTGGGCGCGGCGGCGCTGGTCTACGGCGTGTCGCGCTTCTTCCCGGGCTCGGTGCTCGGCACGAAGCTCGGGGCCACACAGAGCGAGCTCGCCGAGCCCTCGATGTTCGTGGGCGCCGCGATGGTGGTCTTCGGGCTCGTGGTCGTGGGGGCGACCATCGCCGTCTGGAGCCGCCCCGCGAGCGACGAGGACGAGGCGCCGCGCGCGGTGGTCCGCGACGACAAGACCCCGTACCGCGGCGGGCTCTCCGTGGAGCCCGAAGACGCGGCCTCTATCCGGGCGCCCCACGAGGCGCTCATGATCGCGACCGCGGCGGTGGCTGGCGCGCTGCTCCTCGTGCTCGTCGGGCGCGACCTCGGCACGAAGCCGTTCGGCGCCGACCAGCCGGGCGCGATCCGCCTGCTCCAGCTCTTCACGTACAACTATCGCCGCACCTGGCCCGATCACCTCGACTTCTCGGCGGCGCTCCGCGCGTTCGCGGCGATCGCGATCCTCGCGTCGATGCTCTTCGCGGTGAAGCGCATGCGGGCGCACGCGGTGAGCCTGTTCGTGGCGCTCGGGCTGGTCTTCGGCGCCTGGGGCGTGGACGTCTACATGGTGAAGACCGCGCCCCACTGGGGCCAGCGCGAGGTCATCGAGGCGTACTACAAGGCCCGCTCCTCGCCGAACGAGCCGCTCGTGGCCTACCAGATGAACTGGAAGGGCGAGAACTTCTACACGTCGAACCGCGTCCCCGCGTTCGTCTCCTCCGGCGCGCCGTTCACCAAGTGGGTGAAGGAGCAGCGCGACAAGGGCGTGAACGTCATGTTCTTCGTCACCGAGCCGGGTCGCCTCGGCGGCCTGCGAACCGAGGCAGGCGCGAAGACGTACAAGGAGCTCACGGACAAGACCGTGAACAACAAGTTCGTGACCGTCCGCGCCGAGTTCTGAGCGCAGACCGCGAGCTGCGTGCGTGCTCGACCCGCGCGGGCCAGGGCTCCCTGGGCTTGCCGCGCGCGCGCGCGGGCTACGAAGACGAAACCCCTCTCTCCGCGGGCGCGGGAGAGGGGCTCTTAGCCCAAGGAAGCAGCGCCTCGGCGCGCCGGGAGTAGCGCACCTCAGCGAAAGCGAAGCGCCGGAACCGGCAACAAGACAAGCCAAAGCGGGCCGAGGCCCTGAGGCCTCTCAAGCAGCGCGCGTGCCAAGCGTGAAAACGCAGCGCGCGGGCCGAGTCACCGCGTCCGCGTAGGGGGCGGGTCGGGCGTTCGTGTCGCGGCCCGCGCCGCCCTGCCGCTCCGAGGCCTCACCGGCGCCGGTCCCTCGCGTTTCGGACACTGAATGCTCATTCATTCTTGACGCACCCGCCCATTGCCTCCAGGATCCCCCACGCCGCGGCGCGCAAAGCGCACGACTCTCCGGCGCTCGCGCCGCAGCTCTGGCGTAACCCCCTCAGCAAAGCGCCCCCGTCCCCCGCACCGCCACCCATCGAAGGAGCCGACCGTGTCGAACGTCCAAGCCATCAACCGCTACAAGGCCGACCTCCGCGAGATCTACTTTCTGCTGTTCGAGCAGTTCAAGCTGGGCGAGCTGCTCGGCAAGGGCCCGTTCGAGGCCTGGGGCGAGGAAGAGGTGCGCACCTCCATCAGCGAGGGCTACCGCTGGGTGCGCGAGGTCACGGGCCCGCTGAACGTCGTCGGCGACATCGAGGGCTGCAAGCTCGTGGACGGCCGCGTCGTGACCCCGACGGGGTTCAAGGACGCGTGGACCAAGCTCTACGAGGCCGGCTGGAAGTCGATGAGCGTCTCGCCCGAGTTCGGCGGCGCCGGCTCGCCCTTCAGCGTGCAGATCGTCCTCGAGGAGTTCATGTCGGGCGCGAACACCGCCTTCAACATGTACCCGGGGCTCGCGTTCGGCGCAGGCGAGGTCATCGCGCACTTCGGCACGCCCGAGCAGAAGAAGCTCTTCGCGCCGCGCATGTTCAACGGCACGTGGGGCGGCACCATGTGCCTCACGGAGCCTCAGGCGGGCAGCGACGTGGGCTCCGCCACGACGAGCGCCACGAAGAACGCCGACGGCAGCTACAGCATCAAGGGCACCAAAATCTACATCTCCGGCGGCGACCACGATCTCGCCGCGAACGTCGTGCACCTCGTGCTCGCCCGCGTCGAGGGGGCGCCGGCGGGCACGAAGGGGCTCACGCTGTTCATCGTGCCGCGCGTCCGCACCGACGAGGACGGCGTCCTCGGCCAGGAGAACGACGTCCGCGTCACGGCCCTCGAGCACAAGATGGGCATCAACGGCTCGGCCACCTGCGTGCTCACGTTCGGCGACTCCGACGGCTGCATCGGCCGGCCCGTGGGTGGCGACGCGAAGCTCAACCAGGGCATGCCGCAGATGTTCGTGATGATGAACGCCGCGCGCATCTCGGTGGGCGTGCAGGGCCTCTCGCTCGCGTCGTCGGCGTACCTGAACGCCCTCGAGTACGCGAAGGAGCGCAAGCAAGGCGCGAGCATGGCCCACTGGAAGGATCCGACGGCGCCGCGCGTGCCGATCATCGAGCACGCCGACGTGCGGCGCATGCTGCTCGACATGAAGGCGCGGGTCGAGGGCATCCGCGCGCTCGGCATCAAGCTCACCCACCACCAAGACCAGGTCACCTTCCACAAGGGCACGGACGACGCGAAGGCGAGCTACCACCAAGGTCAGGTCGACCTGCTCGTGCCGCTGATGAAGGCCTACGGGTCCGACCAGGGCTTCCGAGTGTGCGAGACCGCCATCCAGACGTACGGCGGCGCCGGCTACACGCGCGACTACCCGGTCGAGCAGTACTGCCGCGACGCCAAGATCCTCAGCATCTACGAGGGCACGAACCACATCCAGGCGATGGACCTCGTGGGCCGAAAGCTCGGCCAGGCGGGCGGCGCGAACTTCCAGGCCTTCATGGCCGACGTGCAGAAGTTCGTCGCGGCCAACGCGGGCCACGCCACCGTCGGCGCCGAAGTGAAGCGCCTCGGCTCCGCCGCTGAGGCGGTCGCGGGCTCGGCGATGCGGCTGCTCATGTGGTTCCAGTCGGGCAACGTCTCGATGGTCCCGCTGGCCGCGAACCGCTTCCTCGAGATGATGAGCGAGCTCGTCCTCGGGTGGCTGCTCCTCGACGGCGCGGTCATCGCGGAGGCCGCGGCGAAGTCGGTCGAGGCGGGCCACCCCGACGTGGCCTTCTACCAAGGCAAGGTGCAGGCCGCGCTCTTTTTCGCGCGCAATATCCTGCCCGGCGTGGCATTCAAGGCCGAGCTGCTCGGCCTCGAGGACAAGTCCGCGGTCGACATCTCCGACGCGTCCTTCGCGGTGGTCTGACCACGCGACCACGCCGCCGCGTGGCGGCCGGCGACGCGCAGCCCCGAAGCTCGGGCGCTGCGCGTCGCTCATTTCGGGCATTTCGAGGTACGTCGGGCTACGGTTTGGCGCGTGGGCTCCTGGCACTTCCTCGTCGCGTGTGGCCTGCTCGCGCTGAGCCTAGGCGCCTGCGACGGCAAAATGGGCCGCATCACGGCCGTGCGCGACGGCGCCCTCGAGGGCGAGGCCGGCGTGGCCCGGGCGTCCAAGGACCTGCCCACGTGCGCGCCCGTGGGCGCCGCGAAGACCCTCGACCCCGCGTGCCTCGATCGGCTCGCGACCGCGCTCGGCTCGAAGAATGGGTACCACGCCGTCCCCGTCGACCAAGCGAGCGCGGCCACCGTGGCGGTCCTCGTGGGACGCGACGGGCTCGGCTACGCCATCGGCCGCGCCGACGCTTGGCTCGACCTGCTGAAGAACGGCCGCGGGACGGGCGTCGACGCGCTCCGCCTCGTCGTGGCGAGCGGCATGGCGCGCGAGGCGGCGGTCGTCGGGCAGCGGACCGAAGACGAGGCGGTGGCCCGCCGCATGATGCTCGCGGTCGCGACGCGCATTCCCGGCGCGTGCTCGACGTATTTTCTCGTGGGCGCTGGGCTCGACCTGAAGGAGCCGGCCCTCCCGCCCGAGCTCCGTGCCGACCACTCGCCCTGCGTCCAGCGCCAACTCTCCTTCCGCGAGGGGCCCGGGGGGCGCTACGGCAGCGGCGTCTTCCGCGCCGCCGAGGGCGCCATGGCGCTATGGCGCGAGACCGAGCGCGCGCTCCGCCTGGGGCTCGACCACGTGGGCGAGCCGGCGCGCGCGCGGCTGCTCGCGGCTCTCGCGCAGATCGAGCCCGCCACGCAGCGCATCGGGCTCCGCCGGGAGCGCGCGACGATCGCCATCGACGTGGGCGCCCGGCTCGCGGAGGCCCACGCCGAGGCCGGCGTGCCGCTCACGCGCGACGCTGGCGTGCGCGAGGCCGGCGCCGACGCTGGCGCCGCGCGCTGAGCGATCTCTCTTTGCGCGCCACGACGGCGGCGCTATGCCTGGACTGTGAAGCTCCCCGCCCTGCTGTCCGCCGATCGCCCCGCCGTGCCGCTCGACGCGGGCTCACCGCCGTCGGGCCGCCGAGGCCGCGCGCGGCCGGCCTTCCGCGCGGCGAGCGCGCTCGTCGCTGGCCTGGGCGCGCTCGCGATGAGCCTCGCCCTCTCGGGGTGCAGCGCCGCGGCCCCCGAGGCCGAGGAGCCCGCCGAGGTCGCGGAGGAGGAGCTCATCTCGTTTCACGGAGTGGCCGCGCGCGACGTCGATCGATCGCTGCCGGACGTCGACACCATCGGCTACGACGTGACGCTCGCCTACCGCGGCGAAGAGACCCGCAGCGTCGGTGGCCGCTCGCTCCGCACGCCCGTGTTCAGCGCGACCGTCACGGCGGCCTACGTCGCGACCGCGCCGATCACCTCGCTCGTGGTCGACTTCACGCAGCCGCACCTCGGGAGGGTGAGCTCGGGCTCCCGCACGCTCGCGTTCCAGGCCGTGGACAGCGACCACGTGAAGGTGTCGCTGGGCAAGACGGTGCGCGCCGGCACGGGCTTCCGGCTCACGTTCGCGTACGAGGTCCTGAGCCGCGAGATCGACGACCGCGAGCGCGAAGACGGCGGCATCGTCGTCACGCCCACATCCATGTATTCTGCAAGCTGGCCGCGCAAGGGCCGCTGGTGGCTGCCGCTCCGCGACTCGCCTCGCGACGGCGCGATGTTCACGGCCAAGCTCACCTTTCCCGAGCAATTCACGGTGGTGTCGAACGGCACCGAGCGGGGCGTCTCCACCGAGGCTGGCATGAAGACGTGGCGGTTCGAGCTGCTGGCGCCCACGCCGAGCTACGGGTTCTTCGTGGGGGCGTCGACCGAGTGGGTGCGCGCCGACGCGACGTCGGCCGGCGGCATCCCCATGCCGTCGTGGGTCACGCGAGCGCACGCGAGCCGGCGCGACGACGTGCTCGGCGGCACGCCGAAGGCCCTCGACTTCCTCGTCTCCACGTACGGCCCCTTCCCCTTCGGCCAGGCCGGCTTCGTGGAGGTCCCGACGACCTGGGGCGGCGGCGGCATGGAGCACCCTACCGTCGTGGCGATCGATCCTTCCGACTTCGTGGGGAGCCCGACCGACGCGCGGCACACGGCCTTCCACGAGCTCTGCCACCACTACAGCGGCGACGGCGTGCGCATCGCGAATTGGGCGGATTTTTGGCTCAGCGAGGGCTTCACCGAGTACCTCACGCACCGGAGCCTCGAGGCCGTCTACGGCAAGACCGTGTCCGACGCGCGCTGGCGCAAGACCCTCTCCGAGGCGCGCGCGACCGCCGCCGAGCACGCGCTCCGGCCGCGCAACGACGCCCTGGACGTGCGCGAGATCTTCGACGGCATCGTCTACGTGAAGGGCGCGTGGGTCCTCCGCACCCTCGAGGAGGCCGTGGGGCGCGAGAAGTTCGACGCGTTCCTGAAGGGCTGGTTCACGCGCCACAAGCACAAGGCCGTGACGACCGAGATGCTCCAGAAGGAGCTCGAGTCGGAGCTCGGCCAGAGCTTCGAGACCCTCTTCACGAGCGCGGTCTACGGCACGGGCCTCCCGGAGTAGGGCGCCAAGGCGAGCGCGGCTCCGTCGTCGCGGGGTGGCGCGGGCGCGCCAGCCTCTGCGCCGCCCGGCCGCCACGCGAGGTCGACGCTGGCGCGCTCGGGCAGACAAAGATCACGCCGTCCGTGATCTATTTTGCCCGCGCGTGCCACGTCCAACCCATGCCGCCCCACCCAACCCGCGTGCCCCTCTTCCCCGGGGTTCCGCTCGCCGCGCCGGCCGTGTTCGGCGCGCTCGCCGGCTGCACGCACGTGCGACCCCACGAGCGCGGCGCGCTCGCGCGGCCGACGATGACCGCGGCCGTGCTCACGGGCGCGGGCGAGGAGCACCTGCACAGCGCGCATGAGGGCGCCACCGGCGGTGGCGGCGGCGGCGGCGGGTGCAACTGAGCCGCGGCAGGCGCGCGCGCTTGCGCTCCGGGTGCCTGACCGCGCTCGTCGCGACGCTCGCCCCGAGCGCGGGCGCCGAGGGCAACACCACCACGAAGGTGCGCACCGAGGTCTCCGGGTACGTCGACTCGGTGGCGGTCTCGGTGCTCGCCCCCGCCGCCTCGGGGGCGCCCTCGTCGACGTCGTGTCGGCGGCGTCGCCCGACATCGTCTCGACGGCCTCGCCGCGGTGGTCGGAGGTGCGGCAGGCGGGGGCGCCAGGGTGTCGCTCGACCTCGCAGAGAAGAACGTCACGCTGAGCGGCGGACACTTCTACGCGCGCGACGTCATCGGCCGCTCGGGCACGTCGTTCTCGGTGTTCTCCCGCACCCTCGACAGGTGAACCCGAGCGCAGGCCCACAAGGGCGACGCGCGCATCACGCCCGGCGACGACGCCGACAAGTGCCTCGTCGCGTGGCTCGCGCGCGCGTGACGACGCGGCGTGCGACCGCGCGGCGAAGGCGCCCTGATCCTCGGCTCGCGGTCACGCCACAAGACGCCGCCACGCCACCGAAAGAAGGGGATCTATTCCGCGCTTCGCCGCGCACGGAGCTCGACCGTGACGCTGTCCACGCTGCTGCGGGTGGGCGGGCGCGACTTGGTGACGGCGACCGTCACGCGCGTGGCCGGGGTGTCCCTCAACACCCGCGCGATGACGCGCTGGGCGAGCGTCTCGAGGAGCAGGCACCGGTGCTCGGTGCCTTCCTGCACCACCAGGGTCGCGAGCCGGTCGTAGTTGTACACGTCGGCGATGTGATCGCCCGTGGGGAGCACGTCGAGCGGCAGGACCACCTCGAGGGAGACGAGGAAATCCTGCGGCAGCGCGCGCTCCGAGTCCGAGACGCCGTGGTGCCCGCGGAAGCGCACGCCGTCGAGCCGCAGCACGTACTCGGCGACGGCGTGGCCCACGCCGGGCGACGAGGCGTCGGCCGGGCGCACGACCGCGCGGGGGCCCGGGGCGGGCCGGGGGTTCTTCGGGGCGGGCTTCACGGGGGTTCGCGCGCGCATAGGCCCCGCGACTCTACGTGACTCCCGGCGAGACCGCATGGCTCTCGACGCCGCCCGCGCCGGGTCTCGGCCGGGGCGCGGGCCGGCGAGGCCGCGCTCGACAACCGCCCGGCGTGTGCGTACGAGGGAGGGATGTGCCTCATCTGCATCGACATGGCGCGAGGAGCGCTTCGCCCCGCGGAGGCGCGGCGGGCCCTCGGAGAGATGCGCGTGGGGTTGGGCTCTGCCCACGCCCGCGAGGTCGAGGAGGCCGTCGCCCGCGCCGAGGCCGAGGACCGGCCCTCGACCGAGCCCCCACCCGCGCCGTGAGCGAGCGCCCATGAGCGAGGACGCCGAGGTCGCGCCGCTCGCCGCACCCCTCGTGAACGTCGACGCGGGGGAGCTCGACGACGAACCGACCGAGCTCTGGTCGCTCGCGCACGTGCTCCACGTCGCGTGCGGCGGGCACGCCGGCGACGACGCGTCGATGCGGAGGGCGCTCGGCCGCGCCGCGGAGGCGGGGTGCCGCGTGGGCGCCCACCCGTCGTACCCCGACCGCGAGGGCTTCGGGCGCCGCGCGATCGCGCTCCCTTCAGGCGCGCTGGTCGAGTCGCTGCGCGCGCAGTGCGCGAGCCTCCGCGCGGTCGCCGAACAGGCCGGCGTCGCGCTCAGTTCGCTGAAGCCGCACGGCGCGCTCTACCACGACGCCGCGGTCTCCCCCGCCCTCGCGCGAGACCTCGCCGAGCTCACGCGCGAGCTGCTCGGGCCGGGCGCGGCGCTCGTTGGGCCGCCCCAGTGCGCGCTCCGCGATGCGGCGCGCGACGCGGGGGTCCCCTACCTGCGCGAGGGCTTCGCGGATCGCGGGTACGCGGCGGACGGCGCCCTCCTGCCCCGCTCGGCCGAGGGCGCGCTCCTCTCGGCTCCCGCGACCGCCGTCGCCCAGGCGCGCGCGCTCTGGGCCACCGGCGCGATCGACACGCTCTGCGTGCACGGCGACAACCCGGCCGCGGTGCCGCTGCTGCGCGCGCTCCGAGCGGCCTTCCCGTGACCGTCCCCGTGGCCACGCTGCGCTTCTCTCCCTACGGCGATCGCGCGCTGCTCGCGCCGATCGACCACGTCGCGCCCGCGGCGCGCGCCGCCCTGCTCCACCACCTGCGCGCCCTGCCGCACGCGCTCGACGCGTACCTCACCGCGAAGCACGCGCTCGTGCTCGCCCGCGATCCGGCGGGCGCCCGCGAGCTCCCGCGCGAGTGCGCGGTTCCGGGCGAAGACGCGGCGAACGAGGTGGCCACGCGCCGCGCGCACCCGACGCACCACACCCTCGCGCTCGTATGGGACGGGCCCGATCTCGACGAGGCCGCGGCGCGCACGGGCCTCGCGCGCGAGGCGCTCGCGCGCGCGCTGATGGCGCCGGCGTACACCGCTTGCTTTCTCGGATTTCGACCTGGTTTCGCGTATTTGGAGGGGGTTCCGCCGGCGCTCAGGTTGCCTCGGCGGGACCAGGTTCGGCCGCGCGTGCCGGCCAACACGTTCGCGCTCGGCGGCCCGTACGCGGGCGTGTACCCCTGCGCCTCGCCGGGGGGCTTCTGGCTCCTCGCCACCGCCGTCGGGGCCACGCTGTTCGAGCGCGAGGGGCCGCGCGCGGGACCCCTCCTCCGGGTGGGGGACGAGGTGCGCTTCGTGGAGGCGCCGAGGTGAGCGCGCTCGTGCTCGTGCGCGTGGCCGGCCCCGCGTCGCTCCAGGACCTCGGCCGGCCCGGGCAGCTCCACCTCGGCCTGCCCGGCGGCGGCACCCTCGCGCCCACCGCGCTCGCCGCGCTGAACGACGCGCTTGGGAACCCTCGAGAGGCGCTCGGGCTCGAGGTCTTCGGGCTCCTCGTCGCGCGGGCAGAGGGCGAGGTCGTCGCGCGGCTGGACGGGGGCGAGACCGTGGCGCTGGGCGATGGCGACACGCTCACAGTGCGGCCGTCGGGGCAGCGGCTGCGGCTGTTGGCCGTGGCCGGCGGGTTCGAGGCGCCGCTCGTGCTCGGCGGGCGAGGGCTCCTGCCGAGCGCCGGCGTGGGCGGGCTCGCCGGCCGCTTCCTGAAGACGGGTGACCGCCTCACCATCGGGCCCGCAGGCCCGCTGCGCGAAGGCTCGGCGACGCCCCGCGCGCGGCTCGGAGCGCAGGCTCGACGCGAAGACGATCGCGTGCGTCTGCTCCCGGGGCCGCACACGTCGCTCCTTCGCGAGCCCGAGGTCCTCGCGCGGGCGTCGTGGACGCTGGGCGCACGCAGCGACCGCACGGGGCTCGTCCTCGAGGGCCCGCCGCTCGCGACGTGGCCGCGCGACGCCGAGGCGGACTCGCTCCCCATGGTCCCTGGCGCCGTCCAGCTCCCGCCCGATGGCCGCCCCATCGTGCTCGGCGTCGACCACCCTGTGAGCGGCGGCTACCCCGTCGTGGCGGTCGTCGCGCACGCCGATCTGGAGGCGCTGTTCACGCGCCCGCTCGGCGCCTCCGTGCGCTTCTCGCTCGACGCGCCCTGCAGCGAGCGGCCGCCTACGCCCTGAGCGACTCCAGATCGCGCAAGAGCTCGCTCCACGCGATCGGCGCGAGCTCGCCGAGCTTGACCTTTCCGGCGCCGCCCCAGCCGGCGGCGCTCGACGCGCGCACCCTCGCCAGGCGCTCGTCGCGCACCTCGAGGCGCTCGTTCAGCCAGTGGCTGCCCTCGCCCTTCGCCTCGGCCTCACCGGGCTTCCACGCGAGGCTCTGCTTGCGGGCAGCGGCTCCAGCGCCACGACCGCGGCGGCGCGGCGGCGCGGCCAGGCGCCGCGACCCCTGCTACCTTCGGCCAGGTGAAGAAGCTCGCGCTGCTCCAGGCGTCCTCCCTGCCGCCCCTCTACGCGCGCTGGATCGCGGAGGCGTCGATCGACCTCCCCGCGGAGCCGCTCGCCACCTGTGACTCGTGCGTGATGCTCGCAGAGCCCGAGGCCCTGCCGGGCGCTGTGTTCTTCGACGAGGGGACCAAGTGCTGCACCTATCAGCCCGCGCTGCCAAGCTTCCTCGTTGGCGAGGTGCTCTCCGACCCCGCGGAGGCTCGGTCACGCGACCTGCTGGTCGAGCGCATCGCCGCGCGCGAGGGCGTGACGCCGCTCGGCGTCGACGCGCCCGAGCAACTCCGCGACGCGTACCTCGCCGTGACCCGAGATGGCCGCTTCGGCCGCGCCCCCGAGCTCGCGTGTCCCCACCTCCTGCCCGGCGCCGCCTGCGGCATCTGGCGACACCGCAACGCGACGTGCGCGACCTGGTTCTGCAAGCACGAGCGGGGCGCGACCGGCGCGCGGTTCTGGCGGCGGCTGCGCGACCTCCTCGCCCTCGCCGAGGCGCGCCTCGCGCGGTGGTGTGCCCTCGAGGTCGGCATCGGCGACGCCGCGCTCGCGAGCCTCATGGAGATCACCGACGCGGCGGGCGATCGCGTGAAGGAGCCGCGCGCGGATCCCGATCGCGCGTACCGCGCCCGCTGGGGACCATGGGCCGGGCGAGAGGCGAGCTTCTACGTGGAGTGCGCGGCCCGGGTGGACGCGCTCTCGTGGCCCGACGTCATGCGTATCACGGGCTCCGACGCCGACCTCGGCCTGCGCCTCGTGCGCCATACGCGCGACGCGCTCGGCAAGGCAGGCCTGAGCCAGGCGGACCAGCCCGGGGACCCCGCCGCGGCCCTGTGGATGGGTGACACGGAACTCGACCCCAGCCGGCGCGTGGTGCGTGGCTACTCGGAGTACGATCCCCTGGTGTTGCCCGAGGCGCTCGTGGAGGCGCTCCCGCGCTTCGACGGGCGGCCAACGGTCGAGGTGCTCGCGGAGCTGTCTGCGCGCGGCCTGGAGCTCGACGAGGCCCTGCTGAGCGCGCTCGTCGACTTCGAGGTGCTCGTGCCGCGGTGACCTCAGCTCTTGAGGTAGTCCATCAGCTGCTTGTGCTGCTTGTCGGCCGTCTTCGCCGTGCCGGAGCGCACCCCGGACTGGACCGCCACGCCGCCGCGCGCGCGGGAGAGGTCGGCGAGGGTGAGGCGCTGGGGGGCCGAGGCGTCGGGGGTCTTCATAGGCGCGAAGTGTAGCGCGACGCCGCGCCCGCGCAAGCGACCGCCGCCACGACGAGCGCGCCCCTCCCCTGCTGCGCGCCCACGCACGCCGGCGCGCACCACCACGGCGGGTCCGTGAGAGCATGGCTGCCATGCCCGCGCGCCTCGCCTTGCTCGCGTGCCTCGCGGTGGCCGCCGCGGCTTGCTCCCCGCGGGAGCGCGCGCGCGCCTCCCGCGGCGAAGACGCGGCCGCGGGCCCACTCGCGCGCGCCCAAGCGGGCCCGAGCCCCTCCGGGAGTCGGACGTGCGTCGCGCGTCGCGCGCGGCTCGAGGAGGCCCTCGCGTCGCACGCGGCGCGAGGGAGAGGCGCGCTCTTGGGTGTGGACGCGCCCGGCTGTCCTCCCGCGCTCCTCGCCGTAGACGCGCAGGTGTCGCAGCCCTTTCGCATGGCGAGCGTCGCGAAGACCTTCGTCGCCACGCTGGCGCTCCGTGCGGTGTCCCGCGGCGCACTCGCGCTCGACGCGCCGCTCGACCCACGCGTGCACGTCGCGCTCCGAGGCGCGACGCTGCGCGCGCTCCTCCAGCACACGAGCGGCCTCTTCCCCTACGAGCGCGACCCTACGTTCCTCGCCTGGGCGTCCAAGCCGGCGCCGCGAGGTCCCGACGAGCTGCTCGCGCGGGCGCTCTTCCACGCGCCCCGCGCTCGCGTGGGGGCGCCGTTTCGCTACGCGAACACGAACTATCTCGTGCTCGCGCGAGTACTCGAGCGCGCGCTGGGCGCACCGCTCGGCGAGCTAGTTTCGCGCGAGCTGACGGGCCCGCTCGGGCTCGCGAGCACCGCGCCGGAGGCGGGACGCGAGCCACTCCTCCCGTCCTACGACGAGCGGGGCCGCGAGCTCACGCGGACCCACCACCCCTCCTGGCTGTACGGGGCCGGCGACCTCGTCACGACGCTCTCCGACCTCGTACGATGGACGCGGCTCTACGGGACGGGCGAGGTGATCCCGGCGCAGCTCCGCGGCGAGTGGCTGAGGACGGTGCCCACCGACGATCCCGACGTGCGCTACGGCCTCGGCGTCTTCGTGACCGACGGCGAGGCCGCGGGGGGGCTTGGGCGCGTGCGCAGCCACGCAGGCGACGTGGCCGGGCTCCACCTCGAGGCCGTGTACTTCGTCGACCTCGACGCCGCGGTCGTGGCGGTGGTCACCCACGACGGCGGGGCCCCCGAGGGGCTCGCGGTCGCCGCCGGCCAAGCGCTGAAGGCGCGGTAGCTCGCGCGCGATTGCGGCTTCCGGCTCAGCGCGAGGTCCGCGGTCCTGCGCGCGTGCGAGGCTCCACTCGAATCGGCAGCGCCGTGCGCCGAGTTGCGCGAGGTCAACTCTCGGCACCCTGATTCTTAGCGAATCGGCGCCGATCCAGCCCATCGACGACGTCGGCGGTCGACGGGCGCACGACTCCGGCTCATCCTCGTCGTATGCCTCGCCTCGCCGCGCCCTCGACGTCTCGCGCGCTCTCGCTGGTCGCGGCGGCGCTGCTCGTAGGGTGCGCCGCCGCCGCGTGCTCGTCGAACGCGGAGCGCGCGTGCGTGGGGGACACGTCCCAGGCCATCCGCGTCTGCGCGGGGGCCACCACGGTTCGCGGGCTCGACGTCTCCGCGTACCAGAGCACCGTGGACTTCGCGAAGGTGAAGGGCGCGGGGCGCGAGTTCGTCGTCATGCGCGTGTCGGCGGGGACGAACGTCGACGGTCGCTTCGCGGCGAACTGGCCGAACGCGAAGCGGGCCGGGCTCGTCCGGGGCGCCTACCAATACTTCTATCCTTCCCAGGACGTCGATCGGCAGGCCGACCTCGTCATCTCCCAGCTTCGCGCGGCGGGCTACACCTCCGACGATCTGCCCCCGGTGCTCGACCTCGAGACTCGAGACGGCCTCTCCGCGGCCACGGTCGTCGCGCGCGCGAAGCGCTGGCTCGCGCGGGTCGAGGCGGCGCTCGACGTGCGCCCGATGGTGTACACGGCGGCCTTCATGTCGGGCGTGACCGGCACGAACTTCTCAAGTTACCCCCTCTGGGTCGCGAACTACGGGGTGACCTGTCCGGAGCTCCCGTCGGGGTGGTCCAAGTGGCTCTTCTGGCAGGACTCCAGCACGGGTCGGATCGCCGGAGTGACCGGGGACGTCGACACGGACTTCTTCAACGGCAGCCTGACCGAGCTCAGGGCGTTCGCTCGAGCGAGCCACCTCGCCCCCCGAGACGCGGGGGCGGGCGATGGAGGAGGGCGAGACGCGGGCGACGGCGGAGCTCCGCCTGCGAGCGACGCGGCGGCGGGCGGGGCAGCGAGCCCGATCGACGCGGGATCGCGCGCTCCTGCGCCCGGCGCGGAGGCGGGGTTCCCGCCGCCGGATCCGTGCGATCCCCCTTGATCCGGTATGCCCGCTTCACGGTCGAGCGCTCTCAGCGTGTCTACGGTCCCTGAGCCGCATCGTCCACGCGCGCTCGGTGCACTCGCACGACGCCTGCGACGACGGAGGGCGCGGTAGCCTTCGCCCTGCGCCTTGCGGCTCGGCGCGAGGTCCGCGAGTGGCTCCGCCTACGGCGCGGGAGCCCCACCCGCCCCCCCCCCCCCCCCCCCCCCCCGCCCCCCCCCGCCCCCCCCCCCGGACCGCCCCCCCCCCCCCGCCCGGGGCGGCGCCCCCCCCCCCCCCCCAAGCGCCCCGCCCCTCGGCGCCCGCCTCGGGCGACGCGCGCGCGCCGCAGCCATTCGCGGCGCTGTCCCCGGGCATCCTCCCGGCCGACCTCGTCCGCATGCGGGGCGAGTGGAAGGCGGCCATCGAGGCAAGGATCGCGGAGCTCGAGGCGCCCACCTAGAACGCCGAACCGCTTGATGACCGAGGATTTTCGCCAAGCTGCGAGCCGTGCGAGGCGCGACGACGAGCTGCTAGGCGAGGAGGAGCAACGAAGTACGGCGACGTAAATCGACGAAGAGCCGACCGAATCAAGCGGTTCGGCGCTCTAGCCCTGGTGGAGCGTGCGCCGCGCGCCCGTCGTCATCGCCGCAGCGACACGTCGGCCACGTCCACTCCGAGCGCGCCGAGGCGCTGCACCTTCACGCGGTCGGTCGCCATCGAGTACACGAGGTCGTCGAGGAACACGCTGCGCTTCACCTCCGACGTGGCGTGGCTCCACCGCCGCCCCCCTTCGGGGGCCACGCCCCGAGCCGCCGAAGCCTGGGACCGCTGACGCGGAGATCGCAGACCGGGAACGCGACCCCCTGCCGCCCCCCCCCCCGCGCGTGACAACGAGCACCGGCAGCCCGCGGGCCGGCCCGCCGGGGGTGCGCAAGTTCCGCGCGCCGTGGAGATGCCGCTGGCGGGGAAAAATTGTGCTGCCGTGGGATCGCGCGACGCGTCCGATCGCCGCCGCTGGATACGCTAGCCTCGCCGCCATGGTGCCCACGCTCCGCCTCGCCACGCCGGCCGACATCCCGGCGATTCAACGCGTCGGCTTAGACGCCGACACGAGGTACCTGACCGTCGGGAGGCCCGAGCTGGCCGACGACTCGACGATCCCAACCGACGCGGCGGCGAGCGCCATCGCCCGCGGAGCGCTCGTCGTCGCGGACCTCGACGGCGAGGGAGTCGTGGGGTGGATCGTGGTGGGGCGCGTGGGCGACGAGCTGTGCGTCGGGCAGCTCAGCGTCGCCACGGCGTTCGGCAGGCGCGGCATCGGGTCGGCGCTGCTCGCGAGGGTCGTGGCCGACGCGCGCGCGAACGCCGAGCCGTCGCTCCTGCTGAACACCGAGGCTAACGTCTCTTGGTGCCGGCCGTGGTACGCGCGGCGGGGCTTCGAGGTCGTCCCCCGCGACGAGTGGGGCCCCGCGCTGGCCGCACTCGCCGCGGCGCAGGCAGAGGCCGGCCTCGACTGGTCGACGCGCGTCCACATGCGCATCAAGCTCCGCGCGGACTGACGAGAGCCAGTTGGACGATTCAGCAGAAAGGCGCCAGTCAGCGCGTGTCGGACTCACGCTCGGTGATCTAGAACGCCCACTCCACCCCAACGAGCCCGTGCCCCGCCAGCTCCACGACGGAGCGGCGCGCCTCGTCTTCCCCAACGCCGAGCGCTCCGGCGAGGTCCGCGAGCGTCGGGCGCTCGAGCGTCGCCAAGACCTCGAGCACCCCCACTGCGCCCCGAGAGAGGCGAAAGGTGCGTGCTCCCGCGTCGAGGACGCGCTCGTCGCCGTGGTCGCCATCGGCGTGGATCGCGAGTCGCCGTCGGACCGCGGAGACCACGAAGCTCGTCGCGGGAGCGCGCGCCGCGACCTCGGCGCCGCCGAGGCCCGCCAGGCATCGGAGAGGGCGCGCGCGGTCGTCCTCGGTGAGGAAGGCCTCCACGTCGAGCTCGTCGACGAGGGCGTGGAGTCGGGCCTTCAGTTGGAGCGTGCGCTCGCGCAGCGCCTCGTCTCCCGCGAGGCGCGTGAGATCCTCGCGAAACAAGCACTCCTGGACGGCGCGCTCGCGCAGCGGGGCGAGCAGCTCGACTCCGCGTCGCGCGTCCACACCGAACGTGAGATGGACCGAGAGCGAGCCGACGTTCGCCGTGTGGTGGACCTCCCCGCGAGGCAGGTAGAGCACGTCGCCGGGAGCCATCGAGAGGTCCCACGTGGTCGGCCCGCAGTCGCGCCCCGCGGGGCTGCGCACCACAGGCGAGAGCTCCGGCGTCCCGTGGCCGAACCACCGCTTCGCGCCACGGACCTGAACGACCAGCACGTCGTGGTCGTCGTAGTGAGGGGCGAGCGCGCCGCCCGGCCCGTGCGTGATGTAGGCGTTGGCCCACACGGTGTGACCGAGGCGCCGCTCGATCGCGTCGGACACGCGCGCGATGGCCGGGACCTCGTCGTCGATACGGTGCAGAAGAAGGCTCACGCCCTCAGCGATGAGGGCGTCGAGCGCGTCCTTGCGGAGCCGGCCGTCGCTCGCCCGAAACTGTCCCGGGGGCACGACCTCGCCCGCGCGGAGCACCTCGAGGGCGCCCTCGCCGAGCGCGTCGGACGCGACGAGACGGTCCGCGAGCCACGCCGGCAGGAGCGCCTCCGCGCGACGCGCATCCGGGCTCACCACGTGGAGGCGCCGCTTCGCGACGAAGGCTTCGACGAGCGCGGTCTCCGAGGCCGGGGCGAGGAGGGAGGAGAGGAAGGCCACGCGCACGCTCCTGGGAAGGAGGCGCGACCCTAGCAGAGCAACGGGGGCGGCGGGGCGCGAGGGAACGCGCGCTCGCTCCCCTCCGCGCGAGCTAGCGGCCCGTTGCTTGACTCCCGTGCGGTCGGGATGCGGCGGCGGCGGGCCGACGGGAGCAAATCAACGGGCTACGGCGCGCCGATCAGGAAGGTACCCGACGCGGTCAGGTTCGTCGGGCCGAGCACCTGCCGGCCGTCGCTGATCTCGTCCTTCTCGCGGGTGAGCTGCGCGCTGAACGATCCCTCGACCGCACGCACGAAGCCCTTCGCGTCCGGCGCAGACATGCGGGTGACGGTGATGACGCACGTGGTGGCGAGCCACCGCATCTCGAAGTACGTGGTGTTGGTGTGCTCGAGCGGGCTGCTCGTCGTGAGGACGACCGCCTGCGGCAACTCGGCGCACGTCACGGTCTTGGCCTGGGTCGGCAATCGGATCGTGGCCTCGGTCGCCGTCTCGGCGATCCGGGCCGTGACGATCGGGCCGACGGCGTCCCGCCCGAGGCTCGGGGCACCGAAACCACGGCGGGTTCCGTCGACCGTGACGACGAGATCCCCGGGCTGTGGGGGGACCCTTCCTGGGGTCATGAACTCCACCGGATCGGAGCATCCCGCTGCAACGAGCGCCAGGGTCGCGAGGCGCGAGGCAGACTTCATGGATCCAGCATTCTGCCACGCGAAGGTGGTCATAGGCAAAACCCGCGTTCAAACGGAGCTTGCGGACCTCCTGCACGCCTTCGCGGCGACAGGATCGACTCGGCTCCCGGATCGAGCAAGCGGACGGCGCGTGGAACGCGATCCCGCCCTACGGCTCCTGCGGCCGCGTCACCGCACCGGACGCCTGCGCCGCCTTCAAGCGGGCGAGCCGCGAGGACGTGGACGAGGACATCGTCGGCGGCGACTTGGAATTTCACGTGCCGCTCCCGCCCTGGTTCGCGCCCGACGAGTAGCGCGTAGCGCGCGCCGCGCGGCGACTGCGCGCGCGGTCGTCAGCAGAGCGTGAGCTGAGTCCCCGGCGACGCGCCCGGGACGAGGCACTCTGGGCCGTCCTCGCCCGCGCGCCCGACCTTCGCGTTCGCCTCCCGAAGCTCGACGGACGGGCCCGGCTCACCGAGCAGCTCGAGCGCCGCGGACGCGTCGCGGAGCTCAGGCGCGATCCACCCGATGGCCTGCTCGCGGGTGGCGAACATCACAGGCTCCCGGTCGTGCAGCGCGCGGAGCGCGGGGCCCGCGGCCCGCGTGAGGATCGCCGCCGACTCGAGCGCCTCGCCCGACGGGCCCTGCCAGCGCTCCCACACCCCCGCGAGCATCATCACGCCCGACGTGACCACACGGTATGGCACCCTGCGACGCCCCTCGCGCTTCCACTCGTAGAACGCGTCCGCGAGGGCGACGCAGCGCCGCAGCCGGAGCGCCTCCCGGAACGCCGGCTTCTCCGCCGCCGTCTCGGAGCGCGCGTTGAACAGGGGCCGCCCGCCGAGCGGCTCCTTCGCCCAGGCGGGGACGAGGCCCCACCGGACCGCGGCGATTTCGCGTCCGCGCGGGCCCGCGCGGAGCACGAGGACCCTCTGCGACGGGGACACGTTGTAGCTCGCGAGGGCGGCCAGGTCTGCGGGGCTGGGGACCAGGCGGGTCTGTGACCACCCCTCGACCAACGCTGCTGGATCACTCGCGACGAGCCGACCGCACATTCCCCGAGTGTATCAGCGGAACCCGCCCGAAACGCCGCCGCCGCGGCGGGGTTCTTGCGTCGTGAAGCGCCGTGGCGCGCACCTCGCGCTCGTCTCCGGACGAGAAGTCTCCTTCTCGCCCCGGCCAATGTGCCTTACATTCGAGGCCATCATCTTGAGCGTGTTCGTGCTGCTCAGCCAGAACCGCCAGGTCGAGCGCGAGAAGGTCCGCGCGGACATCGAGTACGACGTGAACCTGAAGGCCGAGCTTCAAATTCAGCAGCTGCACGAGAAGCTCGACGCGATGAACTCGCAGCTCCAGCGGCGGCTCCAGAACCTGGAGCGCGCGGGCCAGAGGTCGGAAGCTCCGAAGGGCTGAGCGCTCGGGCGCCGTGGCCGCGGGCGTCGACGAACGTTCACACCCTCGCGACTCGCGTGTCGGCAGCGGCGCGCTCGCTCGCCGACGACCGCCGACGAAATGGCCACGAGGGTTCGATGGCACGTCGAATGCTGAGGAGCGGAGACCCCCTTCACTACCCCTACGGAGGTCCCCATGAGATTCACCGCGCTCGCGTCGCTCCTCGGACTCACTGCCCTCACCGCTTGCACGCTCCCAGGGAGCGAGCCTCAGGGAGGCGCGAACGTCAACGAGCGCACGAACGGCGGCGCGCAGGGTGAGGCCCTCCTCACGGGCGCGATGATCGTGTCGCCCGACGGTCGATTCGTGCTCGCTCAACGCAACCAGAGCACGGTGCTCCTCGACGTGGAGGCCGGCAAGGCGCGCGAGCTCCCCGAGAAGATCGAGCGCTTCGTCTTCTCTCGAACAGGCAATTTCGGCCTGGCCGTCCTGCCCGCGCGCGCCGGAGTGGTGCGCTACGATCTGGCCACCCTCGCCCCGACGTGGCGGGTCGTCCCTGCGCTCAAGTCCGGGAGCGGCGCGCGCCTGGCGCGTCTGTCGACCGACGAGAGGAGCCTCGTCCTCGGCGACGACGACCGCGTGCTCGTCCTCGACGCCGAGCGCGGCGACGTGCGCGGGGCCGTACCCCTCGGCACGCCGGCCACCGAGCTCACGTTCGTGCCCAACACGAACCGCGCCCTGGTCGTCGGCACGACCACCTGGCGCGACCACGTCCCCAGCACGGCCGTGGTGGACTTCGACCTCACGACCCTCGCCGACAAGGCCATCACGGTGCCGAACTGCGCGGCTCCGGTGTTGGTGCTCCCCGACGGCAGCCGCGGGTTCCTCTCTCCCACGTTCTGCGAGGAGGGTCGCGCGAGCAACACGGCCCAGACCTGGACCAACCCCGATCCCGTGAGCGTCATCGATCTCGCGCCCTCGGGCCCCACCTTCCTCAAGAACCTCCCGGGGTTCGGGCCCGTCGTCTCCGACGAGGCCGGCTCGAGGATCGTAGCCTATCTCGACATGAAGCGAATCGATGAGTCGATGTTCGACGACAAGGCCCAAATACCCGCGAAGAGCGGCGCTCAATTTCATATCATGACCATTGAGCCTCGGTCGTTGGCGTTCACGCTCACCCCCGTGGGCAACGTGCTCCCGCGGTTCGCGATGGCGAAGAGCGGCGACCAGCTCCTCGTCGACGCCACAGTGCAGAACCTCCGCGGCGAGGCGAGCGTGAAGGCGACGATCGACTCGAGCGGCAAGGTGACGGTGGCCTTTAGCTTGTTTGGCCAACAAGACTCCCTCTTTGGTGCGTTCGATCTCCGAGAGAAGAAATACGCGGCGTTCTCCGGCGACGCGGCGCGCCTCGACCGCTTCGTGCAAATGGGAGACCAGAAGCGGGTGTTCTCGCTCGAGACGAGCTGGGACGGCATGGGCGGCGATCTTCACCGCGTCGACCTGGACGCCCACCGCTCGGTCGATCTCCGCAAGAGCCTGCGCGACCTCGGCGTGCTGGCCGACGGCAAGACGCTCGTGCTCCGCGAACGCCTCCCCGCCCTCCGCGTCGAGGCGTCCGGGAGCATCGAATGGTACCGCCGCGAGCAGTTCTGCTTCTCGCTCGACGGTGTCAGCTGTCTGCGCACGGTCCTGCATCAGGACTCCGTGCCCTTCCAGCGCGGCCCCACCTGCGTCGATAACCACGACTGCTGACGGCGAGGCGCGGCGGATTTCACCTCGAAAGCGCGGAGGCCGAGCGAGGCGGCGGCGCGCGGGCTACGCTCACTCGATGGCAGGCGCGACGCCGGACCGGCCGGCCTACGAGGTGACCCAAGAGGTGCGACTCACGCGAGGCTGGGTCCCCGTGGGGCTCATCGGGGGCGGCGCGCTGCTCCTCCTCGCGCGGCTCGTCCCGATCGTCGCCCCGCCGGGCTCCCGCTCCCTCGTCGCGGTCGCGCTCGTGGTGATGGGCCTCGGCGGGCTCGTGGCGACGCTGCGCCTCGGCACGCTCAGGCGCACGGGCGGCGGGCGGATCGACGAGGAGGGGCTCTGGCTCGACGGGGCGCGCGTGCTCGATGGCCTGCGCGAGGGCGACCACGTGGCCCGAGGGACCGGCGCCTACGTGAAGCTCGCAGGGCGCCAAGGGACGGCGCTCGTGCGTGTCGCCGATCGTCCTGATGGTGATCGGGCCATCGCCGCGGCCGGGCTCGCGGGCAGGTCCCACGCGTACACTGTGCGGAAAGCAAGCATGGCCGGCGGGGGCGCGGTCGGCGTGTTCGTCTTGGCGCTCGGCCCGGCGTTCGTGCTGCTCTTCACGCTCGGGATGCGGGGAGCCCCGATCGCCGCCCCGCTCGTCGGGTTGGCGATCGCGTTCGCGGTCTGGCAAACACGCCGAGACGCGGTCACCCTGCGCGTGGGCGCCGACGGCCTGGTGCTGGTCGAGGGGCAGCGCGCTCCGCGATTCTTCCGCTACGACGAGGTCGTCAGCGTCGAGCTCACGTTGCAAGGGCGCCACGCGGACGGGCTCGTCCTTCGCCTGGCGGACGGGAAAATGTTCGCGCTCGACGTGCCCTATGTCGAGGTCGAGCGGCGCACGGGCGAGCTCGAGGAGCCCGCGCGCCCGCTCCGCGAGCGCATCCTGGAGGCGAAGCGCGCGGCCGACGCGGCCGACGAGGGGCGCGCGGGCGCGAAGGGGCACGCGTCCGTCGCGACGACCCTCGACCGGCGCGGGCGCTCGACCGCCGAGTGGGTGCGCGATCTCCGCAACGCGCTCACGGCGCCCGCTTCGTACCGCACGTCGCCCGTGAGCCGCGAAGCGCTCGCCGCGGCGCTCCGCGACGCCGCGGCCGGTCCGAAGACCCGCGTCGCGGCCGCGATCGCGCTCGCGACCGTCGAGGGCGACGCGGTCCTCCGGGTCTCCGCGAGCTGCGCGGACGAGGCCCTGGCCAGGCGGCTCCGCGTCGCGGTGGAGGAGACCTCTACGGCCGAGCTCGAAGCCGCGCTCGAGGAGGCGGAGTCCGACGAGTCCAGCGCGCCCAACGAGCACATCGCGCGCGCCGAGCCCGAGTCGCCCGCGTGACGCCGGAGGACGCCGACATCGCGCTCGGGCTCGAGGGACTCCCTGGCGTGACTGTTGACCGAGGCCGCGGCCGCTGCTGACCGGACCGCTCATGCACGGGGCGCCTAGAGCGCGCCCTCGAGGCGCGACGCTCGGCCGGACGAACCCGACCACGTGACCTTCGGGAAGGTCCGCGCCTCGATTCACGTAGGACGCGCCATGCGATCTCTCTTGGGCGCCTCCCTCGTCCTCGCGCTCGCCGCCTGCTCGCTCACCGAGACGGTCGTCGAGCCGCTTGGAGGACCCGGCAGCGACGGCGGGTCCAACGCCGACGCCGGACAGAAGCCCACCGTCCCCGGCACCCACTTCCACGCGGCCGAGGGCGCGTGGGCGGTGCCGCTCGGCGGCTTCGCCGGCGCCGGCTTCAACAGCGTCACCTCGGGCAACTGGGCCACGATGGACATCGACGGCGACCACAAGCCGGACCTCGTCCTCCCTAGCGATCCGTTGGACTCCGGCTCCAAGGTCTGGGGCTTCGGGCAGACGCCGTATTGGAAGATATATCGAAGCGGCAGCAGCGGCTTCGCGGTGGAGACCGCGTGGACCGTTCCCTCCGGGGGCTTCGTGAGCACGGGGTTCAACAGCGTCGCGTCCGGCAAGTGGACCACGATGGACATCGACGGGGACGGCAAGCCCGACCTCGTCCTCCCCTCCGATCCCCTCGACCCCGCCGCCAAGGTCTGGGGTCAAGGCACGAGCCCCTCTTGGAAGGTCTACAAGAACACGGGCTCGGGGTTCGCCGCCGAGTCGCGGTGGAGCGTCCCGCTCGGCGGCTTCGCGACCACGGGCTTCAACAACGTGAGCTCGAGCAGGTGGTCCACCGTCGACCTCGACGGCGACGGCAGGCCCGACCTCGTCGTCCCCTCCGAGCCCACGGACTCCACGGCGAAGGTGTGGAGCCACGGCGAGCGCCCGTACTGGAAGTTCTACAAGAACACGGGAGAGGGCTTCGCCGAGGAGGCGCGGTGGAACATCCCGATGGGGGGCTTCGCGTCCACCGGCTACAACAGCGTCGCCTCGAGCAGGTGGGCCACGCTCGACCTCGACGGTGACGGCAAACCCGAGCTCGTCGTCCCCACCGAGCCCGGCGACGCGGGCGCGGAGGTGTGGGGGCTAGGCGGCGCTCCGTTCTGGAAGGTCTACAAGAACACGGGTGAGGGCTTCGGTGACGAGGTCAAGTGGCCCGTGCCCGCGGGTGGCGTTCCGGGCAGCGGGTTCAACCACGTGGTGTCGGGCAAGTGGACCACGCTCGACCTGGACAGCGACGGCAGGCCAGATCTCGTCGTCCCGTCCGACCCCGCCGATACCTCGTCGAGGGTCTGGGGCTTTGGCGACGCGCCCTTCTGGAAGATATACCGGAACACGGGCGCCGGGTTCGGGCCCGAGTCACGGTGGAGCGTGCCCGACGGGGGCTTCGTCGGGACGGGCTTCCACGACGTCGCCTCCGGGAGGTGGTCGACCCTCGACCTCGACGGCGACGGCCGCCTCGACCTCGTCGTCCCGACCGATCCGGGCGACTCCGGCGGGAAAGTGTGGGGACATGGGCGCGCGCCGTTCTGGAAGCTCTACCGCGGGGCGCCTTGAACGCCGCTTTCGGACGCCCCCCGAGAGCTGCTACTGCGATTCGATGAACCGCTCCCTCTCGCGGCCCTGCGCCTCCTGGCCCGCCTCTCCTGGCTCGTTCGTCCTCGTGGTCGTCGCCGCGCTCGCAGGCTGCGGGGGCGAGGCGCCCGCGCCCACCACGCCCGTGGCGACGACGCCCACGACGGCTGCCGCGACCGCGGCGCCGGCCCCCGCGCCGTCGCCTCGCGCAGCCCCCTCGGCCTCGACGGTCGCGCCGCCAGCGCCGCCGGTCGCCGCGCCGTCCGCCGCGGCCGCGTGCACCGCGGGCGCCGTGCGCTGCGAGGGGATCTACGTCGGCAAGGTCAAGCCCAGCAACAACAAGCCCGCGGGGGCCCGCGTGACCGAGTGCAGGGCGGGCGCCTGGGTGCCCATCGAGGCCTGCGACGCCTCGAAGAACATGGGCTGCTACGTGCTCGACGATCCGGCGCTCGGTCACGACGTCGCGCGTTGCCTGTCCACCTTCTCGCGCGGTGAGTGATCCGCCGCGCGGCGCGACGCTCGCGCCAGCCCGCGTCTGACCTAGCACGGCTGCGAGAGCTTGCTCTCGCGGTGGTGCTAGAGCGCCGCGGGAGCGGGCAAGACCGAGGGGTGAATCGGCCAGCTTCGTGGCCGAGAGGGGGCGCCGCGCCCCCTACGAGTCAGGGGACTAGCCAGCACTACTGCCGCTCGCATCTCGCAGGAGTGCTAGTCTCGTGTCACAGAGATTCGATGAATATGGGGGCGCCCCGCGAAACCAAGTAAAGGGATCACGCTTCCAGGAGACTAGTTCGTCACCTCGCCGCCGAGGACCGCGGTCACCGCGCCCGCCGCGATGGGAGCGCGGCCTGTCAGGAAGAGGGGGGGGCGGGGCCGCGCGCGTTTCATTGCGGGGGGGTGAGGGACCCGTGTGCCAGTTGGCCCCCGCGGGGGGGGCTGATCGGCGCCGTTCGGCCCCACCTTGCACCCAGGCTTCGTCTGCGTGATCGTCACGAACTCCGGAGCGAGCAGCGTGGCCGTCGTCACCAAGGAAATCCAGCTATCGCCCGTCCCGGCGCCGGCGGGCCCGGGCCCCCCCCCCGGTCCCTAACACCCCCGCCCGCCCCCCCCCCCCCCGGGGCGGCGGGCCGGCGCGGGCCGGGGGCGGTACTTGAGGACCGGGGCGGGCGGGGGGGGCGCCGGGCGGGGGGGGGGGGGGGGGGGGGGCGGGGGCCCCGCCCGCGGCGGGGCGGGGCGGGGGGGCGGGGCGGGGGGCGGGCGGGCGGGGGGGGGGGCGGGCCTCCGGGTGACCCGGTACGGTGTAGGTCACGCCGTCTTTCGTACTGCATGCGCCCGTGCCGGGGCTCGCGTTCACCACCACCCGCAGGAGCGCGTGGGTCGCCGCCGTCCACCCGGATCGATCGACGCCGCGTGCGTCAGCGGGAGCAGCCACGCCCCGAACGGGAGCTTCGGGAAGGCCGCGGATCTCACGTTGTTCTCCTGGGAGAGGGCGGGCAGATTCCCGGCCTGCGTGGCGACGAAGTGGAACGGGATGTTCCTGGGGATCCTCAGCGTGCGCGTCTCGTTGTGAGGGAACGTGAGCACGGCGGTGTCGCACACGTTCGCGAAGACGCTCACGTCGGACGTGGAGTTGTTCAGCGGCACGAACGCCCGGATGGGGTCGAAGAGTTGATCGCCCGCCGCGCCACACGCCACCGCCGCGTCGGGGGCCGCGTCAGGCGCCGCGTCGGGAACCGCCGCGTCTGCGGCGTCGGGAACCGCCGTGTCCGGCACGCTCACGTCGGGAATCGCCGCGTCAGGGGCGGCGGCGTCGACGACCGCCGCGTCGGCCACGGCCGCGTCGGCCGGGGGATCGACCGGTGTCGATGAGCAGGCGACCAACGCGGACGCGACAACGGACACCAGAGCGGCCGCAGCCCCGAACACGAAACTCTTGCAGCGCATGGGAACCCTTCGAACGAGTGAGCGCACACCGTAGCACCCTGATCTCGACGTGGTGAAAATTGCCGGGCAAGAAGCCGGGCCGCGCGAGCGGGGCAGATGCCCTTGGTCGCCATAGCCGGGCCAATTCATGAGGTTCGTGCGACGAGGCGCCGAGGCCGCGGCGAGGAGCAGGATCGTCCTCGAACGACCGAGCGTATCATTCCAGTCGTGCGCTACTTCACCTGACCGCCGGACGCGACCTGTGCGTTGTACTCCTTGAGCCGCTCGGGGTACTCGGGCTCGGTCACGTCCGTCGCGAGGGATCCTTGGCGCGGCGCGGCTGCTACGGTGGGCGAGATGACACGAGACATCCTGTCCACCCGCGCTTGGCTCGCGGCCTCCGCGCTCGTCGCGCTCGCGGGCTGCGCGTCGTCCGCCTCGCCGCCCGCCGTGGGCACCGACGCGGCCGCCGACGCGGCCGACGCGGCCCTCGCCCCAGCGCGTCGGGCCGTCGCCGGAGACTCGCCCTACGAGCGGCTCGGGCCGCACCCCGTGGGCCACACCACGTTCGTCGTGACCGACGCGGCGCGCTCGCGCACGCTTCGGCTGCAGCTCTGGTACCCCGCCGACGCGGCGGCCAGCGCGGCCGCGACCGCGGGCACGCCGCTCGCCGAGCTCGAGCCTCCCGGGGAGGCGCGCGACGCGGTCGCGCGGCTCGTGGCCGCGGCCGGCCCGTGCAGTCGCACCCGCGTCGCGTCGGCGGCGGACGCCAAGCCGCTCGCTGGCGCGCCGTGGCCGGTGGTCGCCTTCTCCCACTGCTACGGCTGCATGCGCTACTCGGCAGCCCAGTCGATGGAGCGCCTCGCCAGCCACGGCGTCGCGGTCGTCGCCCCCGATCACGCGGGGGGCACGCTCTTTGACGTCTTGAAGGGTGTCCGCTCGAACATCGACGCGGCCTCGCTCGCGCTGCGGGTGGGCGACGTCCGCTTCGCGCTCGACGCCGTCCTCGACGCGAACAACCCCGCCGTCCCCGAGGCGCTCCGCGGGCGCCTCGACCCCGCCCGCGTGGGCGTAATGGGGCACAGCTTCGGCGCGGTCACGACCGGCGCCGTGCTCGCCCAAGACCCGCGTCCCCTCGCCGCCTTCGCCATCGCCGCCCCCATCGACGCGCTCGGCGGGCTCAAGGTGGCCGAGCTGAAGAAGCCTGTCTTCTATCTCCTCGCGCAGGAGGACAACTCGATAGGCGAGATAGGCAACAACCTCCTCCGCAACAACTTCGGCGCGATGACGGCCCCGAGCTGGCTCGTCGAGGTGGCCGACGCGGGGCACTGGTCGTTCTCCGATGTGTGCGGACTGCACCCTTCCTTCCGCGCCGGCTGCGGTCGAGCAGGGCGGCAGACCGACACGGACCTCGAGCTCAACTACCTGGAGAACGACGGCGCGCGCGCGCTGGCCGCCTCCTACGCCGCGGCCTTCTTCCGCGCACACCTCGCGGCAGACGCGGCGGGCCTCGCCTTCCTGAACGGCGCCCACCCCAAAGACCTCGTGACGGTGCGCGCGCGCTGAAGGACTCGTCGGGGCCGAGCGCGCGACCACCACGCCGCTTGAAGGCTCGTCCGGTGTCACTTAGTGTTCCTTTGGAGGTCGACGCGATGCGGTGGCTGTCGGAGCCCGGAGCGGCTCGCCGCGAGGGGGTTCGCCGTGGGCGCTGAGCGGCGCACCGTGGACGCGCTCGTCGCCGCGGCCGACGAGGAGGTGGCCGCCGAGTCGGCCATGGAGCTCCTCACCGCGTCGTTCGCAGCGGTCGGTGCGGGCATCACCTTCTGGCGGGGTGGGCAGTTCGCCGGCCAGCGCTGGGCGGCGCTCCCGGCCAAGTTCGAGGCCGACTACGTAGCGACCTTTCACGCCGGCGATCCGTGGAAGGAGGAGAGCCAGCGCGTTCCCACGGGGAAGCTCGTTGCGAGCGATCACCTCCTGCCTCGGGCAGAGCTCGAGCGCACCTCGTTCTACAACGAGCTGTGCCGGCCGCACGCGATCGGAGACCTCTGCGGCGGCGTACTCCTCCGGCGCGGCGACGACCTCGTGACCTTTGGCATGCTCCGCGCCGCGGACGCGAAGGGGAGCGGCGCGCGCGAGGTCAAGGACCTCTTGGCCTTGCGCCCCGCCCTCACTCGCCTCGCTACGCGCGAGCTCGGGCGCCGCGACGTGCGCGTCGCCGGCCTCGCGGTCGACTCGCTGTCGTTCGGGGTGCTCGTGCTCGATGCGACGACGGGCGCGCTGCTCACGGCGAACGGCCCCGGGCTCCGCCTGCTCGAGCGCGGCGTGATTTGCCGCACCGGCGGGCGCACGCACGTGGGCGGCCGAGACTTGACGGCGCTGCTCGTCGAAGGGCGGCCGCGCGCCCTCGCGATCGCGCCCGGCCTCCGCGTCGTGGTCCACGCGGCGGCCCCCTACGGCCACGGTCGCGCGTGCGTCGTCCACGCCCACCACCTGCGCTCGATGGCGCGCGAACGCGCCGCGCGCGCCACCGCGCTCTTCGCGCTGAGCCCGCGCGAGGCCGACGTCGCCGAGGCACTCATGCTCGGCTGGTCGACCAAAGAGATCGCCGCGCGCGATCGCGTCGCGATCTCCACGCTGCGCACTCACCTGCGGTCCCTCCTGCGGAAGACCGGCTCGGACCGCCTCGCGACGCTCCACGCGCTCCTCTCCGGTCTCTGACGTGCGCGGACGGGACGTACCTTCACGCTCAGGCACAACGCGGGTGCGCCGAGCTCAGGGCGCGCAGCTCGGGTATTTCTTGAGCGCGATCCCGCAGAGCTCTACGTCGGTGCCGAAGTTGGAGACGTGGAATTCGCAGAGGCTCTTGTCCTCGTCGCTCAAGGTCGGACAGCACGCCTGGAGCTTCGTGCACGCTGCGGGGTCCAGGCTGCAATAGTTGTCCTTCACGTTGCCGCAGTAGAGGTCGTCGCCGCACGCGACGAGGTCTGCGCACTTGCCCTTCGCAGGGTCCGGTAGCTTTGCGCAGCACACGCTGAGCGCGTCGCAGGACGGCTTTCCACCGCCGCCACCGCCACCGCCTGTGTGGAGATCCGCGAGCGGCCTAGCGGCGGCGCTGCGAGAGCGCCTTCGCGGTCGTGCGATGCTCGCGCGGGCCCGCACGCGCCCTCGCCCACCCGAGCGAGGCGCGGCATGCATGAAAACATGCATGCTACACACTTTTCGCTCGCCCAAGCGCGGCCGTAGGGCCAATTCGCCCGGACGACCCGAGCGGTGTGGCCGCGGCCCCGCCTTCCCGCTACGCTCCGCGAATGCGTCATGCGCGCGCGCTCCGCGTAGCTCTCCTCATCTCGCTCGCGTCGGCCGGCGCGCTCGGCGCGTGTTTGCCCGGCGGCAGCGGCGGCTTCCTCGAGCCCGACCGAGTCGACGCCGGCGGCCTCTCACTCGGCGACGGCAGCGCGACGGGCCCCCGCAAGGACGTCGACCTCGGAGATCCCTTCGCCCTCGACGGCCTGCTGCCCGCGCACGGCCCGTTCAGCGGGCGCACCCGCGCGCAAGCGAGCGGGCGCGGCTTCTCACCGGACATGCAGGTCTTCGTGGGCGGCGTCGAGGTCACGAGGGAGGCGCTGTTCGCCACGAGCCCGACCCGGCTCGCGCTCGAAGTCCCGCCCGGCAAGCCGGGCCCCGCGGAGGTGCGGGTGCGCAACCGCGCGACGGCCCAGGAGCGCTCGCTCACCGAGGGGTACTTCTACGACGCCTTCGTCGTGCGCCCCGACACGGGCGCCACGAGCGGCGGCACTCGCGTCGTGATTGAAGGCAGCGGCACCGCCTTCGCGGCCGGGACCACGGTCACGGTCGGCGGCAAGACCTGCGCCGAGGTCACCGTCACCGACGCGACCCACGTCGGGTGCCTCACACCGGAGCACACCGCCGGCGCCAAAGACGTGGTCGTCACCACGGGCGGCACCAGCATCCAGGTCCGCGAGGCCTTCACGTACAACGACGCGGTCGACGGCTACCGCGGCGGGCTCTCGGGCGGCGCGCTCTCGGGGCGCCTGCGGGTGCTCGCCTTCGACGCGTACACCGGCGCGGCGCTGGCCGGCGGCACCGTAGTGGCGGGCGGCGATCTCGCCACCGCGAAGCTCGGGCGCGTGACGGCCACCGGCGTCGTCGAGCTGAACGATCCGTCTCTCACGGGGAAGGTCACGGTCACCGTCGCGGCCAAGTGCCACCAGCCGCTCACGTTCGTGGACGTGCCTGTGGACACGGTCACCGTGTACCTCGACCCCGTGCTCGACATTTCCTGCGCCGAGGGCGATCCGCCGTCGCTCGGCGGCGGCGGAGGTCGCTTCGGCGGCGTCATCGAGGGCGAGCTCGTGTTCCCGGGCGGCGTCGAGTTCCGTCGCGCGGGGTGGTCGGGCGTGCCCGCGCCGAAGCGCCCCACCGAGCGCATGGCCGCGTATGTCTTCTTCACGACGGCCTCGCCTACCGCTCGCTTCGAGCTGCCGGACCCGGTCTTCGCCATCACGCCGGACTCGCCCGGCGACGCGGGGTATCTGTTCTCGGTCGTGGGCGCCCCGGGCAACCACTCGCTCTATGCCGTCGCGGGCCTCGAGGACCGCTCGGAGACCCCTCCGCGCTTCGTCCCGTACGTGTACGGCGTGGTGAGGGGCGTCGGCCTCGGCGCGAAGCAGCGCGTCGTGGGCGCGGACATCTTCATGAACGTGGTGGCCGATCACGCGCTCTCGATCGCCGCATCCCCACCCGCGCCCACCACCCGCGGGCCCGATCGGCTCGTCACGCAGGTGGCGATGAGCCTCGGTACGGGCTTCGCGACGCTGCCGCTCGGCGAGCGCATCACGCCCCTGCCCACCTCCGCTCCGGTCTCGCTGGTCGGCCTCCCGTCGCTGGACGGCGCGGTCGCGACGGAGAGCTACGTCGTCTCGGCGCGCGCCGTGTCCGGCCCGCGCGAGCAGCTCCCCGCGAGCATCGTGTCGCGCGTGCGCACGAACGGCGCCGTCTCCCCGCTCGGTATCGGCGGCTTTCTCCCCGTGCCCGTGATGGTGAACCCCGGCGCCGGCGTGTGGGACGGCAAACGCCTCCGGTTCTCCACCTCCGCCGTGGCGACCACCGCCGATCTCGTGAGGGCCACGATCGCCTCCGGGAACGGGCTCGTCACGTGGACCGTGATCGCCCCCGGCGCCACCCGCGACGCCCCCCTCCCCGATCTATCCGCGCTGCCCGGCCCCGATCCGCTCGGCCTCGTGCGTGGGGCCATCACCTCGACCGTGTATGTTGCTCGCATCGACGGCTTCGACTACGCGCGGCTCCGCAACGGCCAGCTCGCGACGGGCGCGTGGTCTGCGTTCGGGGTCGACAGCCTCCCGGGGGCGTACTGACGCCGGTGGTCCGCGTTCGCAGCGCTCGCAGCGCGCTTGGTCTCGGGCTCTCGACGCTGCTCGCGGCCACCGCGCTGGTCGCGACGGCGCGTGGTCTCGCGGCCTGCTCGTTCGACCCTGCCTACCGCGACACACCCGACGCTCGCGCGGGCTGCGTCGAGGGCGCGGTGGCGTGCGAAGGCGGCCGCTTGCTCGTCTGTGCGGGCGGCACGTTCGCCACGCGGGACGACTGTGGCGCCCGTGGCCTCGTGTGCTCCGGGCGCCTCGGGGCGTGCGCCGCGTGCGATCCGGGCACCGCGCGCTGCCAGGGCGCCGACGTGCTCACCTGCGACGCCAACGGCGCGACCGAGACCCGCGCCGAGACCTGCGACGCTTCGAAGAAGCTCGCGTGCCGCCGCGGAGGGTGTGTCGACCTCTGCCGCGAGGCCGAACAGATCCGCTCCAACGTGGGGTGCGAGTACTGGGCGGTCGATCTCGACAACGCCGTCGTCAGCTCGGGGAGCGCCGCCGCGCAGCAGTTCGCCGTGGTCGTGTCGAACCCGCAGCCCGATCTGCCCGCGAAGATCGTGATCGAGGAAGACACCGCGAAGCCGGGCGAGCCACCCCGCGTGCGCGTGATCGCCACGGGCACCGTAACCCCTCGGAATCTCGAAACATTCAAGCTAGGCCCGAAGGAGGTCGACGGCTCGCCCGAGGGCACGTTCGATACCGGCCCGGGCACCGCGCTCACCCGGGGTGGGTTCAAGATCACGAGCGACGTGCCCATCGTCGCCTACCAGTTCAACCCCCTCGAGAACGTGAACGTGTTCTCGAACGACGCCTCGCAGCTCCTGCCCGTAGCGGCGCTGACCGGGAGCGCGCAGGGCGGATACGTCATCGCGGGGTGGCCCCAGACCATCGCGAAGAGCGAGAACCCGGCCACGAATTTCGGCACCGACCTGCGCGCCTTCCTGGCCGTCGTGGCGACGCGCCCGGACACCCGCGTCACCGTGAAGACCACGGCGCGCATCGTCTCGGGAGGGCCGTCGCTGTTGCCCGCGGGGGTGCCTGCGGGCGGCTCGGTGGAGCTCACGCTCCAGCCCTTCGAGGTGCTGAACCTGGAGACCGGCGACTTCAACGCCGACTTCACGGGCACGGTGGTCACGTCGGACAAGCCGGTCGTCGCCTTCCCGGGGAGTGAGGCCTCGGACTCACCTTCCTTCACGTCGCTGGCCGAGCGTCAGTGCTGCGCCGACCACCTCGAGGAGCAGGCTGTGCCGACCCGCGCAGTGGGCAAGCGCTACGTCCTCGGGCGCGTGCCGAACCGCTCGCGCGCTGTGGCCGCGGCCGGCGGCGCCGTGGGCCCGTTCAACGAGCCCGAGTACTACCGCGTGGTCGCCGTGAACCCGGGCAAGACCAAGGTCAAGACCACCCTCGGGGCGCCCTACGCCGAGCTCGAGCTCGACGGCGTCGGCGCGAACGTCACGCTCATTGCCACGCGCGACGGCGTGCTCGAGGCCGATGGGCCGGTGATCGTCGCCGACGTGCAGGTGAGCCAAGACGGCGCCGGCGTGCCACGCGGACTGCCGGGCGGCGATCCGAGCCTCACGTTCCTCCCGCCGATCGAGCAGTGGCGCTCCGACTACGTGCTCCTCACGCCCGACAAGTACGCCTTCGACTTCCTCGTCATCACCGCACCCCGCGCCGCGCAGGTGTTCCTCGACGGCGCGCCGGTGA